>NZ_BAAJAO010000021.1:0-50895 GCF_057554405.1 Rosettibacter sp. KY25
TAGTCAGAATAAAAAGATGTTATTAATAAAATAATAGAGGTTCAAAATGAGGATAATTGCATTAATATTGGTATTAACTGCAATTGTTTATGGACAGAGCAAAAGCATAGAAGAAAGATTAAGAAGCAAGAATACAGAAGAAAGAATGAAAGCAATAGAAGAAGTAATAGAGAAAAAAATTATAGAAGCAAAACCAATAATCGAAGAAGAAATAGCCAAACAGGAGTTATGGCTTAAGCCTTTATACATCGAAGCATTAAAAGTGCTTGGGTCAGATAAAGTAGAAGAAAGTATAGAAAATTATTCAAAGAAAATTGTTCAAGAGTTACAGCGCAGAAATGAAAATATTGATGAAGATGCAATCAAAAAAGTTATTAATACTTATAAAGAAATTATAAAATATAGTCAGGAGAAAATTAGTAAATAATTAAAAAATAATTTTTATACTAATCCATTGAAAATTTTGAGTGTTATAAAATTCAATACTCTCATTATTCATAACATTAGAATCATGAATCTTATGCACCCAATCTCCTACAAAATATCCAACAGCCGCACCAAGAAGAACATCAGATGTCCAGTGATTGTCCTGATAAACTCTTGATATTGCAGTTAGAACAGCAGGAATGTATGAAGCTATTTTCAAAAATTTTGAATCAGTATTTTCTGACAATATTGTTGAAAGTGCAAAGGCGAGTGTTGTATGTCCCGAAGGCAGCGAATGGAAATCATCATTAAAAAAAGTAAATGGCTTATAAGAATTAGAACCATTATTTGTAAAAGGTCTTGCTCGTCCAATTGAAATTTTTAAGAACTGAGTAATAATTCCAGAATAAAATGCTGTTTGAAATATCTCATATCCAATTCTTTTTGTTGAATTATCATTTTCAATTAAACCATACAATCCAAAAGCTCCGCCAACAATAACAGTAGTATAAATTTCTCCCCACTTTCTTCCAAATTCGACTGGAAAGCTTTTATAATAATTTCTGTTTTTTAAATACTCATCTCGAACAGGCTGGTCAATATACATTGTTAATATTGTTCCAACACTTACAGCTCCAAGTTTTATCCAGTCTTTCTTTTCCCATGTTGAAGGCTGTTTGATGAATTTGATTGATTCATCACAGAATTGCGATATGTTATATTTATTTTGGGCATTAAGTGTAAGCATTAAAACAAAAAATAGAAATAAAAGATTATGAAAAAAATATTTTATGGCACTCATAAGAATTTATTTATAATTGTTTTACAAGTGATAAATGTAACTTTATTTTTATATGTTAGTCTAAAGATATGAATAAAATGGAGGATTTGAAATGAAAGTATTACAAAATAAGTTCGGAAAAATATTTTTTCTTTTTATAGCATCATTATTTATAATGAGCATTACTCTTAAAGCAGAAGAAAAAAGAATAATAAAAGAAAAATCATTTAGTGTTAATCAAAGCGAAACTATTTCAATTGAAACTTCGGGAGCAGATGTAAAGATAAAATCATGGGATAAAAATGAAGCTTATGTAAAGATAATTGGGAATAAGAGAGCAGAAGATAGAATGAATTTCTTAATTGAAAAATCAGGGAGTGAAATTCGTGTAATTGCAAAAAGAAAGATGAGTTCATTTTTTGGTTTATGGGGCGAACTGAGTTTAAAAATTGAAGCATTTGTTCCACAAAATTTTAATGTGAATATAGAAACTTCTGGGGGAGACATTGAAGCAGAAAACTTAAATGGTAAATTTAATTTAACTTCTTCAGGCGGCGATATTAAATTGAACAACTTAGTCGGGAATTTAATTGCTAAAACTTCAGGAGGAGATATTGAATTAATTCACTCTTCTGGAAGTCTTAATGCTACAACTTCAGGAGGTAATATTGAATGCAAAAATGTTTCTGGCAATATTGATGTAAATACATCAGGCGGAGATATTGATATTTATGCAAAAGAAGGGAAAATTAATGCTGTTACTTCTGGGGGAGATATTAAAATTTCTCTGGATAATAGTTTTAGTGGAATAAAAGCAAATACATCTGGAGGTGATATATTTTTAGAATTGCCATCTAACACAAATGCATCAGCAATACTTGAAACATTTGGCGGCGAAATCGAATGCGAATTCTCAAATATCAAAACAAAAAAATTAACAAAACAAAAATTAATTGCTGATTTGAACAACGGTGGAGAAAAATTAGAAGCTAAAACAAGTGGCGGCAATATTACATTAAAAGAGAAATAAATTTTTTAATCAATTAAGACCATTCACAGAGCACAGAAATTTTATGTTTCTGTGCTTTTTTATTAATCAATTTTAATCTCTTCTCTAAATGATTGGAAAAGATTTCATTTTTCCATACTTTTTGAATAAATATTTATAACAATTGTGAAAGAGGAAGACAATGAAATTAGATTGGTCTCAATTCATTGGCAAAATGTTGAACATAACTATGTTCGAAAATTACGGTGTGGTTTATGGAAAAAGCGAAAATGAACATCCAACCTTTTACGAAATTGTTTTTAAAACCGGCAAATTGATTGCAGCTTATGATGATGGCTTGCTGCTCGAATCTAAAAGAGATGAGCAGAATTATAACATTTTCGTACCATTTACTTCGATAAAATGTGTAGAAATTTTTTAATTATATCTTTGCTGTTTGCTTTATTTATAAAAATTGATGCAAATGATTTTGTAATAAAAAGTCTGCGTGTTTATTCTTCATTAAGTGAAATATCTTTTCCGATAATTGACAAATCAGATTCTTCAAAAAAAACTATAACTATTGAATTCGATGTGCAGGGAGATTATGCCCCTAATTTGAATATTGTTTTCAAATTCTGTGATAAAGATTGGATTCCTTATGAAAATATTTTTTTGACTAACATTGGCTATAATACTGAATATAATTTATGGTTAGAAAAACTTCCTCTTCGTGTAACTGATGCAAGATATCATTACACAGGTATATTCCCAAATCAAAATGTAACTTTCCCTTTTTCTGGCAAATGGAAATTTTTTATTGTTGATTCACAAAACCCAGAAAAAATTTATGGAGAAGGGAAATTTTTTGTAGTAATTCCTGAAGTAAAGATGAATATTTCTATTACAAAAAATAGAATTGAAAATGTAATTCCAGAAATTGCTGCATTAGGAAGAACGATTACAATTTTTACATCTTTCACTTTACCGGATACTTTGTTTGAGTCAAATATTCAACAAGTAGAAATTATTGAAAACAAAAAAATTTCTTATCCAATCATTATAGATAAAGCAAAATTAACCGAACAAAATTATTACGAATGGAATGGTGGCAATAAATTTTTGTTTATTGCAAAAAATATTAAGCCTGGCAATGAATATCGCCAAACAGATTTGAGAGATATCAACCGCTTCAACCAAAAAAATGTTAATGCACAATATGATGGAATAGAAGTTTCAAACTTTTTTAAGAAAAGAAATAGAGATTTTAATGGCGGTTCAATTCTTACAAATTATAAAAGTGATTATGCAGAATATATGAATGTAACATTCAAAATTCGTCCACCAGAAAATTTAACTGCTTCAATTTTTCTTGTAGGCGCATTTAATAACTGGCAGGTTTTACCAGATTACGAAATGTTTGATGATAATGGTTTGCTTAACTTGACAATCGAATTAAAAAGAGGAGTTTATGATTACCAATATGTAACTGCAGAAAACATTAACGGCGAAATAAACAATATTGATTGGTATATTCTTGAAGGGAATTTCTGGGAAACTGAAAATGATTATCATGTATTTCTTTATTATCAAACTCCGGAAAAAGGCGGATATGATAAAATAATTGGTTATAAAAAAATTAACAGTGGTGGATTATGAATAAAGTAAAAATTGGAGTAATCGGCACAGGCCATCTCGGCAAAGTTCATGTAAAATTATTGAAAGGAATTGATAATTGTGAGTTGATTGGAGTATATGACAAAGATTTGAACAAATCAAAAAATGTAGCAGATGAATTTAATGTTAATCAGTACCAAGAATTAGAAAAACTTCTTGAAGATTCAGAAGCCGTAGTGATTGTAGCAACTACAAGTGCACATTATGAATTGGTTAAGAAAGCATTTGAATTTAACAAACATGTTTTTGTCGAGAAACCAATTACTGTTCATATCTGGGAAGCAGAAGAGCTTGTAAAAATTTCTGAAGAGAAAAATCTTAAGTTGCAGGTTGGACATATCGAAAGATTTAATCCAGCATTAATTGCTCTTGAAAAATATGATTTGAATCCGATGTTTATTCAATCAGATAGACTTTCACAGTTTAATACTAGAGGAACCGATGTAGCTGTAGTTCTTGATTTAATGATTCATGATATTGATATAATTTTGAGTCTTGTTAAAAGTGAAATAAAAGATATTAAAGCAAGCGGTATTGCTGTAGTATCAAACAACATTGACATAGCAAATGCAAGAATTGAATTTGAAAATTTTGCAGTTGCAAATGTTACTGCAAGCAGAATATCACAAAAGCGAATGAGAAAAATGAGACTCTTTCAACGAGATACTTATTTCTCAATTGATTTTATTGAAGGACATACAGAAATAATTAGACTTTTGTCTTCAGACAATTTACCAAAAGGCGGTTATCTTAATCTTGGAGAAATAGGAATTGGAGATAAAAGGAAAACAGTTGTTTATGAAAGTCCATCTCAAATAAATATTAACCCATTGCAATATGAATTGCAGCTTTTTGTTAATTCTGTTTTGAATGATACTAAACCGCCGATTACCGGAGCTGATGGACTAAAAGCACTCAAAGTTGCTGATATGATTATTAAGAAGATTGAGGAATCAATTGAAAGAGCTAAAATTATAGACTGAAATTTTTGTTTCAAATTATTAAGCTGCATTATAACAAAAAAATCATTTTTATTTCTCAAAAATTTTTATGAAGAAATTATTTCTCATATTGTTTTTAATAAATGTTTCTTTATCGGCACATGAATTTATTTTCTTCAAAACTGATTCCATCAAAGCATCAGCAGATACTGCAAAAATCGATACTTCAAAATCAAGAAAAAAATTTGATGTTGATGATGTTGTTTATGCAGCTTCTTCAGATTCAATAATTTTTGATGTAAGCAACAAAAAAATGTTTATTTATGGTAATGGTGAATTAAAATACAAGAATACAGAATTAAAAAGCGGCAAAATTAATATTGACTACAATACAAATGAATTAGAAGCTTTTGGATTACCCGATACCTCAGATACTGCAAAAGTAAAAATCAAGCAAACACCTGTTTTGAAAGAGGGAACAGAAGTTTATGAAGGGAATCAAATAAAATATAATTTTAAAACTCAACGCGGATTTATCTCACTTGCAAAAAATGAAATGCAAGGCTCAAGGTATGAAGGAGAAAAAGTAAAGAAAGTAGATAAAAATATTTATTTCATTCAGCATGGAATGTTTACTACATGCGAAAAAGATACACCGCATACTTACTTTACTGCAAGTGAAATGAAAGTAATTCAAAAAGATAAAGTTTTTGCTCGATGGATATTTATGTATGTAGGTGGTGTTCCATTTCCAATCCCTATCCCATTTGCAGTATTCCCGAGTGAAGGGGGGAGAAGAAGTGGTATAATTGTGCCGAGTTATGGAAGAGATGAAAGACGCGGTCAATACTTCTACAACTTTGGGTATTTCTGGGCAATTAGTGATTATTTTGATGTTGCTTTCACAGGAGATTATTATTCAAAAGGTGGATATGGACTTCGTTCTCGTTTAAGATATGCTAAAAGATATGACTTTAATGGTTCATTTAATGCAGGCTATTCTAAAATTAAAATTGGTGAACCCAATGACCCTGCAGCTTATAAGCAAAATGTTGATGACTGGAATTTATCCTGCTATCATAATCAACAAATTAATCCAACAACTCAATTAAATGTTAATCTTCAATTTTATTCTTCAAGTTATTTAAAAAATAATAGCATAGATTACTATGATATTCTTTCACAAAATATAATTTCGAATGCTACATTTACAAAAAGATGGGAAGAATCAGGAGATAATTTATTTATTAATTACAGCCGCACTCAAAATTTAATCAGTGGTGATATTTATGAAAATTTACCGAACATTACTTTTACGAAAAATATTTCATACCCATTCAAAAAAGAAAGCTCTCAATTATTAGGGAAACAAAAATGGTATGAACAAATTGGATATACTTACACAGGACAATTTTCAAACAACAGAAATAAAGTTGGGGGTAATTTAACAATACGTGGGGGGATACAACATAATTTATCGATTAATGCTTCTCCTAAAATAGGTTATTTCAGTGTAGCTCCGAGAATTAATTACACAGAAAAATGGTATAACAAGAGAATTAAAAAAGAAAATGTGATTGTAAAAAAAGTAAATTCAATTACGGGTGTAGTAACAGAAGAGGATTCTGTTATAACAAAAGACGTGAACGAAATTAATTTTGTCAGAACTTTTGATTTAAGTGTAACTGCAAATACTAAGTTATATGGAATATTTCAACCAAATATTTTTGGTATCGAAGCATTCCGGCATACTTTAACGCCGTCAATTTCTTATGTATATAAACCGGATTTTTCAGATGATTTCTGGGGTTACTATGATTATTACACTAATTCAAAAGGAGAAAAAATAAAATATGATAAATTCAGCAGTGAAATTTTTAGAGGGGCCGATGCTGGAAAACAACAGTCATTAAATTTTTCGCTTGGCAATGTGTTTGAAATCAAAACAACAAAAAGCAAAAATGATACATCAAAAAGTTCTGAGAGCAACAAAATTCAATTGCTAAATTTATCTGCATCTCTTGGGTATAATTTTGCTCAACCAGAATTTAAGCTTTCAGATTTATCTCTCACATATCGCACACAGGTGGGCAGTTTATTAAGTTTTTACGGCTCTTCAAATTATACTTTTTATGATTATGAAAATAAATCAAAAGTAAATAAATATTTAATTTCGGCTGGGAAGGGATTATTTCGATTAACATATTTCTATTTTTCTGTCTCATCAAATTTAACAAGTGAGCAATTCAGTGATAAGAAAAAAAATGTTCAAAAGAAAGAAGAAAAAGAAGAAAGTGAATCTTTAGAATCTTCTTACAGCATTCCATGGAGTTTAAGTTTGAGTTACAATTTTAACATAAGCAAAATTGATCCAAGCACAAGTTCAAAGTATTCAAATATTGGAATTAATCTCAGTTTCAGTTTGACAAAAAATTGGAAGTTTACAATCAGAGGCAATTACGATTTTGAATTAAAACAAATTACCACTCCTCAAATAACAATTTATCGAGACCTCCATTGTTGGGAGATGAATTTTATATGGAATCCACTCGGATATTATCGCGGTTTCAGATTTGAGTTAAGAATGAAAGCTCCAGAACTGCAAGATATAAAGATTACAAAATCTCGCGGTTTGTTCTCCGGCAGAAGATAAAAGTATAAGCATCTATTCTAAAATATTCCTGCATCTAACTTAAATAATTTCGCATTTCAAAAAAAATATAACTAAGGCATATTGACATTTAAATATTATTTATTATTTTTAAATGTAGAAATTATATTAATTATTAAGGCAATATAATAAACATTCCTTACTTATTAAGAAAACTGTATTAAATGATTATAGGGGTAATCTATATGTATAAAATAATTTGTTTGTGTTTGATAAATGTTTTCAACTTTCTTGCAGTAAAAATTGAATGGTTTTATACAGGCTTCATACAATTTTTTTGGCTTAATTGAATTCAAATAATTATTTCATTTTACCAAAAAACAAAGAAGGAGGAAATATTTTATGGAATATAAAATAATGCTTGATACTATCTGGGTGCTCTTCACAGCATGTCTTGTGTTCTTTATGAACCTTGGATTTGCACTTGTAGAATCAGGGTTCACACAAAGTAAAAATACTGTAAATATACTTTCCAAGAATTTTATAGTATTTGCAATTTCATCTTTAGCATTCTGGGTAATTGGTTGGGGCTTGATGTTTGGTGATGGAAATGATTTTATTGGATTAAAAGGATTAATTGGTTTAAGTGGAGCTGATAATAGTCCAGCCACAGGCGATGCATATCAAGGTGTATATTCTGCAATAAGCTGGACATCAGTTCCTTTACTTGCAAAATTCTTTTTTCAGTTAGTCTTTGCTGGAACAGCAGCAACAATAGTTTCAGGAGCAGTAGCAGAAAGAATAAAATATATCGACTTCATAATATTTTCATTTTTTCTGGTTGCTTTTCTTTATCCAATTACAGGCCATTGGATTTGGGGAGGCGGATGGCTTGCTAAATTAGGTTTCTGGGATTTTGCTGGTTCAACTGTTGTTCATTCTGTTGGAGGATGGGCTGCTTTAGCCGGTGCTATTATTTTAGGTCCTAGGTTAAATAAATATCGTGATAATAAAATCTATCCTATACCAGGTCACAATATGACATCGGCTACTATTGGTGTTTTTGTTTTATGGCTTGGATGGTTTGGATTTAATCCCGGCAGCACAATGGCTGCAGACATAAGTAGTATTTCAAGAATTGTTATTACAACAAATAGTGCTGCTATTGCCGGCATTCTAAGTTCAACAATAGTTGCATGGATTGTTCTTGGTAAACCAGATTTAAGTATGACAATTAATGGTTGTCTTGCAGGTTTGGTTGCCATTACAGCTGGCTGTGCATATGTAAATGTATGGAGTTCCTTAATCATTGGAGCAATTGCAGGAATTCTTGTTGTTTATGCTGTTATATTTTTTGATAAAATGAAAATTGACGACCCGGTAGGAGCTTTAGCAGTTCATCTCGTTAATGGTGTGTTTGGCACCTTAGCTGTTGGGCTTTTTGCAGAAGACCACTTAATGCCAGGTACAACAGGCAATGGTTTATTTTTTGGCGGTGGACTGAAATTATTTTTTAATCAATTAATTGGAGTTGTTTCAGTTGGTGTATTTACTTTCCTTGCTTCGTTTATAATTTGGATAATACTTAAGAAATTAATCGGCTTAAGAGTAAGTGTTAATGAAGAAATTGAGGGCTTGGATATTGGTGAACATGGAATGGAAGCTTATCCAGAATTTGAAAAAGTAGCAAAGTAAAATAAAAAAAGGAGAATACCATGAAACTATTATATAAAATTTTTGTGGTAATATTATTTTTAGCTTCATTTAATAATGCACAAACAATTTCTGTAGGAACTGATTTTGTAAATAGATATATATGGCGAGGTTTTGACCTCGGTGGTAATACCCCAAGCATTCAGCCTAATATTAAATTAACTATTGACAACTTTTCAGCTGGTTTCTGGGGTGCTTATCCTATCATTAAAGATGCAGCTTTAAGTGAGATTGATATTTATGCATCTTATTCTTTTTCATTATCTGATGCTGGAGCACTGAGTATTGGATTTACAGATTATATTAATCCAGATAATGGAATTAGAATTTTTAATTTTGCAAATCATGATTCACACAATGGACCCGGAGCTCATAGCATTGAATTAAATGCTGGGTATTCAGGACCGGAGAGTTTCCCAATTTCTTTTTCTGTAAATATGTTTGTTCACAATATCCCAAATAATCCTGTTTATTTTCAATTAGGTTATAATACTTCAATTAATGATGTAGGATTAAGCCTATTTGTGGGGGCAACTCCAGGTGATGCTAATAAATATTATCTCGTTGATAAATTTAATGTTATCAATACAGGTCTTACAGTTTCTAAATCTATAAGGATTACAAATGATTTCAGCATTCCGCTGTTTACATCAATTATTTTAAATCCCTCACAAGAAAATTTATTTTTTGTTGTAGGTTTTTCATTATAAAATTAAGGGGAAAATCATGAAAAAAATAGAAGCAATAATTAGACCTCATAAATTAGATGAGGTTCAAGAAGCATTAAGCGAAGCCGGATTTATGGGACTAACCGTATCCGAGGTTCGAGGTTATGGTAGGCAAAAAGGTCATAAAGAAGTCTACCGAGGAACTGAATACAATATCAATTTTGTACCTAAAGTAAAAATTGAATTAATCTGTTCTGATGATAGACTTGAGAAAGCAGTTCAGATTATTATTGATGTAGGTAAAACAGGTCAGGTTGGCGATGGCAAAATCTTTATTTATGATGTTAAAGATGCAATAAGAATTAGAACAGGAGAATCAGGAGAAAGCGCACTTTAATACTTTGATATGAATGGAAAGAAGTTATACATATTAAAAATGGGGTCCACTTATAAATATATTAAAGAGAAGTATGGCGATTTTGAAGATTGGATAATAAATAAAATTGATAATGACGATACTCAAATAGAAATTATTGATGTTAGGAAAGATGAATTACCAGATATAAAATTTTGTAAAGGTGTTATTGTAACTGGGGCTCATGAGATGGTTACTGATAATCATCCATGGAGTGTGAGGGTTGAAAAGTGGATCCCAAAACTTTTAGAAAATGAAATACCATATCTTGGTATTTGTTACGGGCATCAATTACTTGCAAAAGCAATAGGTGGTTATGTTGATTTTAATCCAGAAGGAGAAAAATTTGGAACTATAATGATTAACTTAACTAATGAAGCAATTAATGATTCATTATTCTCAAAAATGCCCGAAAAATTTTTTGCTCATGTATCTCATTCCCAAATTGTTTTTGATTTGCCAGAAGAAGCAAAAATATTAGCTTATGATAAAAGTAACATAATTTATTCATTTAGAATCGGTAAATGTGCATGGGGAGTTCAGTTTCATCCTGAATTTGATGAAAATATTATGAGAGAATATAGTAACAATGAATTATCGATAAACGTAAAAGATAATCGATTAGCCTCAAGTATAATTAATCTTTTTGTAGAAATGTTAATTCCCAAAATCTCTAAATGATTATCGTTTTATTAAATAGAAAAAGAACATTTCATTTTGATTGAAACAAGCCATGGTATGACTTCGTTAATAAATGAGGGACCGTGATGTGCTAAAAAGTCATAAATCCCTGGTGTTATAAAAATATTATTATACTTTATTGCTTTTATTTCACCAAACCTTTTTGTTAAAGAATCGATTATATCTTTCTGATTTCTTTTTTTCGAAAACATTTTTGGTTCATAAATAATTATATCTGGACTTTTATCCTTAACATAATTATCATTTGGTGTTAACCATTCTTTGCTGTAATTATCAAAAATATTTTTAAATCCGATAAAATTAAGAGCGTCTGTTATATAGCTGTAAGCTCCGAATGTAACTGGTCCGCCAAGATCTATTTCTAAATATACAGTCGGATTATTTTGCTGAGATTTTTTACCTTTTTCTGCTATTACTTTATAAGAACTTTTGCTATTTATTATTTCATTTAGTTTTATTAAAAGATATTTCTGCAAATTTCTTGCTTCTTCAAAATAACCAGCAACAAGTCCAGCTTCGCAGCATGTGGCTATTAGATCTGATATTGTTGCTGGTAAACGAATAGCATATACAGGATAATTATTTAAAAGTTTGTTTGCTAAATCAAGTTGATAACCTGTAGTTGTAAAAATTAAATCTGGTTTAATTTCATCAAGTTTTTCTTTCTTAAATGTTGAATAAGAACCTATTATTATTTTTTTTCTTGCTTCTTTTGGTTTTACACAATAAGTGCTTACAGCTTTTATTTTATCTTCTAAGCCGATTTCAAACAATGCCTCTGTTATAGCTGGAGAAAAACTTACTATTCTTTCACATTTTTCTGGTAAGAATAATTTTTTTTGTAATATTTCACAAAAGACTTCTCTCATTACTTTCCTCGGTTGATATTAAATAATCAATTACACATAATGCATCTTATTTAATTTGATATAAAAGAATTCGTAATTGTCTTTCTTAAAAAAATTAAGCCTGATTTTTAAAGATATTTTTAAGCCCAGAAATCTTAGCAAAATTAAATTTATTAAAAGCAATTATAAAAGTGAATATAACTTATTTGATAATTAGCAAATAAGTTTTATGGAGTATAAATTTATAAAAAAATCTTGACAAAATATCTTCAAAACCTTATTTTAGTAGGTAAATTTTGAAAGATGCCTATATGTTTAAGAATATTTAGAATAAATAGCTAACAAAGTAAGGCATGGATAACATTGAATTGAGATTTCATTTAAAATAAAATGAGCAGGTAAGATGACCTTATTTCACCATTGATAATGAACTTGGCGGTTCCTTCATGGTGAAATTGTTCAGAAGCTTTTTTGTTAAAGGTATAATCCATTTTGGATTAGCCTTTCTTTTTAGCTTCTGTTTTACTTACCTGCTCGTTTTAAAAATAAATAAAACATTAAAAAGATACAATAAAGTAAAAGTATGAAAATGCTAATTCTATTATGGAGGTAATCAAATGGAAAATTCTATAAAACCACTCGATAAGTTAAATCTAATGAGTTTTTCAAACATACAAATGAAAACATTTCATATTACATGGATAACTTTTTTCTTTTGTTTTTTTGCTTGGTTTGGTATTGCTCCTCTTATGCCAGTAGTAAGAGAAGATTTAGCATTAAGTAAAGAAGAAATTGGCAATCTTGTTATTGCATCTGTATTTGCAACAATTTTTGCTCGAATTGTATTTGGAAGATTATGCGATTCTTTAGGTCCAAGATTATCATACACAATTCTGTTGATTTTAGGTGCTATCCCAGTAATATTCATAGGCGTAAGCAATGATTATTTATCATTGTTGATATTTAGATTCTTTATTGGAATTATCGGGGCATCTTTTGTTATAACTCAATTCCATACATCAATAATGTTTGATTCTAAAATAGTTGGAACTGCTAATGCGATTGCTGCCGGCTGGGGCAATTTGGGTGGTGGGGTTACAAATCTTGTTATGCCTTTAATATTTGCAGCTATTGTATCAATTGGTTTTACAAAATTTATTGCATGGAGACTGGCTATGATAATTCCAGGAATAATATTATTGGTTTTAGCTTATGTCTACTATAATTACACCAAAGATACGCCATATGGAAATTATAAAGAAATAAATAAAGAATTATATAAAAGAAGTAGCAAAGGTAAATTCAATAAAGCAATTAAAGATTACAGAACTTGGTTGCTTGCAATGGCATATGCTGCAAGTTTTGGTATGGAAATAACGTTTGATAATGTTGCAGCAATATACTTTGTAGATTACTTCAAGGCAGACATTGTTTTTGCTGGAGCACTTGCTAGTGTATTTGGATTAATGAACATATTTGCTCGTGCTTTAGGTGGAATTTATGCAGATAAAATTGGTGCTAAATATGGAATTAAAGGAAAAGGAATTTTTTTAGGGATAACATTAATACTTGAAGGAGTTGGTATAATTCTATTTGCTAATACTAACAATCTTTACATTGCTGTTATTTCCATGCTCGTATTTGCATTATTTCTGAAGATGGCAAACGGAGCTAATTATGCTATTGTTCCTTTTATAAATAAAGAAGCAATTGGAAGTGTTAGTGGTGTTGTTGCAGCAGGCGGGAATATTGGGGCAGTTCTTGCTGGATTTTTATTTAAATCAGCTTCATTTAGTTATAAAGAAGCATTTATTTTCATAGGCATAACCGTATTCGTTATTGGATTGTTATTTATGTTGAGATTTAATCAAACAAAGAAAGAAAAAAATATTTTACTCGAAAACTTAGAGATGGAATCTGTCTCTTGATAATTTTTTATTAATGTGAAACAAATTAGAAAGTAGCATAATGAAATACGATTCATATAAATCAAAATGTTGTTACTGTGGTGTAGGCTGCGGAATAGTGATAAAAAAAATTTCCGAAAATAAAATTATAGTTGAAGGCGACCCTGATAATCCTGTAAATAAAGGAATGTTATGTTCAAAGGGAATTAATCTTCATTTTACGGTAAATGACAAATCAGACAGATTGCTTTATCCTCAGATGCGATTATCTCGCAGTCACCAAATGAAAAGGGTAACATGGGATGATGCTTTAAATCGCATAGCAAATGTTTTCAAAGCATTAATTAAAAAATATGGACCAGATTCTGTTGGTTTTTATGTGTCAGGCCAATGTTTAACTGAAGAGTATTATGTTATCAACAAATTGATGAAAGGTTTTATTGGTTCGAATAATATTGATACAAATTCAAGATTATGTATGAGTTCTGCAGTTACAGCTTATAAATTATCATTGGGCGAAGATGCAGTTCCGTGTAGTTACGAAGATATTGAATTGGCAGATTGTTTTTATATATGTGGAGCAAATCCAGCTTGGTGTCATCCTATTTTGTTCAGAAGAATTGAAAAACATAAAAACAATAATCCAGATGTAAAAATAATTGTAGCTGATCCAAGACGTACTGAATCATGCTCGATTGCGGATATTCATCTTCAATTAAAACCCGGAACAGATATAGTATTAAACAATGCTATTGGGCGTTGTTTGATTGAAATGAATTATATAGACGAAAATTTCATAGAAAAGCATACAGAAGGATTTGAAGAATACAAAAAATTAGTTATGAACCGAAGTCTAAGTGAAGCATCTGATATTTGTGATGTCCCTGTAGAACTAATAATTAAAGCAGCAGAATTTATTGGTAAATCAAACGGCTTTATTTCTTTCTGGGCAATGGGATTAAACCAAAGTGTAGTAGGAGTCAAGAAAAATTTAAGCCTGATAAACTTATCACTAATTACAGGCAAAATAGGAAAACCTGGCTGCGGACCATTTTCATTAACAGGTCAACCTAATGCAATGGGAGGAAGAGAAGTAGGCGGAATGTGCAATCTTTTGCCTAATCACAGGGAACTATCAAATCCTGAACATAGAAAATTTGTACAGGAATTTTGGGGCAGTAAGGAAATTCAAGCAAAGCCAGGATTATCTGCAACCGAAATGTTTGATGCATTGATTGAAGGTAAACTTAAAGCAATCTGGATTATATGTACAAATCCTGCAGTAAGTATGCCCAATGCAAGAAAAGTTGAAAAAGCACTGCAAATGGCAAAGTTTGTTGTTGTTCAAGATATATCTAAAAATTCACAAACATTGAATTATGCCGATGTTATTTTGCCAGCTGCTTCCTGGGCTGAGAAAGAAGGTACGATGACAAATTCAGAAAGAAGAATTTCTTACTTGTCTCCAGTTGTATCACCGCCAGGCGAAGCATTGCCCGATGCTGAAATCATAATTCGATTTGCTAATAAAATGGGTTTCGGAGAAGCATTTAATTATAAAAATATGAGTGAAATATTTGATGAACATTGCCAGTTGTCAAAAGGAACCAATACAGATATCTCTGCTCTTAACTATTCTATCTTAAAAGAAAAAGGCACTGTTCAATGGCCATTTAAATCATCGAATGATTTCCAAACAAAAAGATTGTTTACCGATTTTAATTTCTATACAAAAACTAAAAGAGCAATAATTCATGCAACACCAGATATGAATGAATCTGAAAGTACAAATGATAATTATCCACTTGTTCTTACCACTGGCAGAATTCGTGATCAATGGCATACTATGACCAAAACAGGCAAAGTACAAAAGTTAAAACAACATATTCCTTATCCATACTTGGAAATAAATCGCCTTGATGCTAAAGAAAGAAATATTTGTGATGGAGACCTTGTGGAAATTAAAAATAGAAGAGGCAATGTTATTGTTGAAGCTAAGATAAGTGAGGAGATAAAAAAAGGTGTTGTTTTTCTTCCAATGCATTGGGGTAAAATTTTAAATTCAGATTTATGCCGTGCAAATAATCTAACAAGCAACCTAATCGATCCATTATCTAAAGAACCTGACCTTAAGTATGCTGCGGTAGAAGTTAAAAAGTATATAAAACAAAAACAAAAAATAATAATTATTGGAGCTGGTATAGCTGCATTCAATTTTATTAAGTATTATACAAAACTTAATGCCAGTGATGACATTGAAATCTTTTCTGAAGAATTACAACCATTCTACAATAGAACACTTTTACCGAATTATATCTCGGGAGAATTAAACTGGGAAAGTATTTTAATGAAAAGTAAAAACGATGAATGCAATATCTCCATAAAAAAAGGAGTTGCTATTAAAAAAATAAATAGAGAATCTAAAACTGTTATTGATACTAATGGTACCGAACATAATTATGATGTTTTAATTTTGTCTACAGGAAGCAGACCTAAAATTATTGAATCTCTTAATCTAAATATTGAGGGCATATTTTATTTGAGAACAATTAATGATGCGGATAGATTACTGCCATATTGTAAAAAAGATAATCGCATTGTTATTGTTGGAGGAGGATTGCTTGGTATTGAATTAGCCTCTTCATTATCTGAAAAGGGAGTGCAAGTAACTATTATTCATAGAGCATCTCGCTTGATGGATAAATATCTGGATTTTCAGGCATGTCAATTTTTACTTGAAGAACTTATAGATAGAGGGATAAAAATTCACTTTAATGATGAAGTAGAATTAGTATTTGGAAAAGAAAAGCTAACAAGTATAAAATTAAAAAGTGGAGAGTATATTGAATGTGATGCCTTAATACTTGCTGCTGGTACAATACCTAACATTGAATTAGCTAAAGATGCTGGGTTGGAATGCGGTAAAGGTGTAATTGTAAATAAGTATTTACAGACATCAGATTCGTCAATTTATGCAATTGGTGAAATAGCTGAGTTCAATAATATTTGTTATGGGAATATTGTAGCAATAAAAGAACAGGCAGAAATTCTTGCAAAACATTTAAGCGGAAACATGAATGTTTATTATGAAGGTTCTTTGTCAATGAATACACTAAAAATGAATTCTTTTGATTTAGTCACAATTGGAACAACACAAATTCCATCAGGTGATGAAAATTTTGAAGAAGTAATATTTATCGATAGAAGAAAGAGATATTATAAAAAATGTGTTGTCCATAATCAAAGATTAATCGGAGCTATATTTATTGGAGATAAAAGCGAGGTTAACGAATTTAAAAATCTTATAAAAAATAAAATTGAACTCTCTGAAGAAAAAAGGTCTAAATTATTAAGACCTTCTAATGATGATATTTCATTAAATGGGAAAATAATTTGTACCTGCAATTCTATTAGTGAATCAATTCTTATTAATAAAATTAAAACTGGAATTACAAATATTGATGAATTATGTAATGTAACGAGTGCTGGTACAAGTTGTGGAAGCTGCAGACCAGAAATCAAGAAAATATTAGACACACAACTTAAAAAGCATAAATCAATAATCAAGGAAGATGTTTTATTATGATAAAGAGAAAAAACATTATAAAAGTAAATTTTAAAGGTGGAATTGTTTATGTAGACCAGCTACGATTAATAATAGATATTATTAAAAATTATAACAGGATTAAGATTTACTTAGGCAATAGACAAAATTTGTATTTAATTCCAAGCAATAAATATGTTGATGAACTTCTTTTTTCACTCAGTCAAAACAATATAAAATATTTTACTGATGTAGAAAATTATCCAAATATTGTTAGCTCTTATGTTGCAATAGACCTTAAAGGTACAACTTCCTGGATTAATGAGAGCATTTTAAACGATGTCCTTGATACTTTTGATTATCAACCTAAGTTGAAAATCAACATTATTGATATCAATCAGAATCTTGCATTACCTTTTAATTGTGATTTGTGTTTTGTTGCTTCAAGCTATCATAATTTCTGGTACTTCCTAATTAAAAATCCATTACAGAATAAATTTTATTTCTGGAATAAACTAATATATAGTATTGATTTGGGAGCTTTAGCTAAAGAAGTAGAAGAATATATAATTGATAAGCATGATTATGATATAGGAAATATTCAGAAATATATTAATGAAAAATTCAAATATATTTTTATTGAAAAACATGAAGAACTGAAATTTCAAAAGGTGTCTAACAATTATAACAGAATAAATCCTAATGGAGATAATTCGTGGATAGAACTTTGCAATTTTGATTCAGAAAATTCTATTAATTTCTTTGAAAGTATTGTGGAAGAATGCATAAAAAGAAAAATTAATAAAATCTATTTTACTACATGGAGAACTATCATAATAAAAAACATAAAAGAGGAAGATTTAATTGACTGGAAAATAGTACTTGGTAAAAATGGTTTTAATATAGAACATTTATCATCAGAAATTTATTGGAAATATGAAGATTTCGATACATCTGCGGAAAAATTAAAATCATATCTGATAAAGGAACTATATAAAAATGGTGTCAAAAACTCAGGTATAATCTATGGTATTTACACAAACGATAATTTTAATTTTACAGCAAACATTTCTATTAAAATAAAATATCCATTCCCGTTTCTACCATTTTTCAAATACTATGATATTTATTATTCGGAGAACCTCAATTCAGGGAAAGAAAATTTAGTTTTTATTAGTCGAGAGTATCTTAAAAATAATCTGATTAACACAATAAAGTATCTATCAAAAAAATATTACGAAGATTTAGGAAAATTCTATCATAATAATAATCAGACTAATCATAATTCAAAAAAAATAAAGCATTATTGGGTGCCTGGGAAAATCTATGTATGCAAAGACTGTAATACAGTTTATGATCCTGAGGTAGGGGATATTTACAATAATATTAAACCAGGAACTTCTTTCGATGATTTGCCAGATGATTATTCCTGTTACATATGTTCAGCACCAAAAGAAAACTTTGAGATAAGATTAAAAACATTAGAAAAATTTGAAGAATAAAATGTTTATTAAAGATAAATATGGAAGAACATTCGGTTCGCTTAGAGTGAGTCTTACAAATGTCTGCAACTTTTATTGTACATATTGTAGAGAAGAAAATTCTCTATCAAAGAATAATGGACTGAAAGTTCTTGACTACAAGAAAATTTCCGAGATAGTTATTGTATTAAATAAACTATTTCATTTTAAGTCTATTCGATTAACTGGTGGTGAACCTACATTATATAATAATCTAATTCCTTTTATTGAAAGATTAAGATTACATAACATTGATAACATTAAGATTACAACTAATGGATTTCTCTTAAAAAAAATAGCACAAAATTTATCAGATGCGGGAGTAAAAGAAATCAATATTTCATTAGATGCAATCGAATCAAAAATATTTTACTTGATAACAAGAATTGATGCATTAGATAGAGTAATTGAAGGAATAGAAGAATCACTTAGAAATAATATCTCTGTAAAAATAAATTCAGTTATTATGAGAAATATTAATGAAAATCAAATAATTCCATTGTTAGAATTTGGGATATCAAAAAATATCAAGATTCGGTTTCTGGAATTAATGAAAATGGGGCATCTATACTTTAAAGAATTCGATAAATACTATTATTCTACGAATGAACTTTTGAGTGTAATTAATAGTAAGCATTTGATTGTTAAGTCTTACAGAAGAGCAAATGCTACTGCTAAATATTGGCAAATTGAAAATGGTTATGAATTTGGAACTATATCAAACGAATCACATCCCTTTTGTTCTGATTGTGACAGATTAAGATTAGACTGTTATGGTAATATTTATGGCTGCATAAGCAGTGAAGTAAAAGAAAACATTGCAAAAATTATTTATGATGAAAATTTACTTAAGGATAGTTTAATAAAAGCACTAAATCAAAAACAACCTATAAAATTTATAGGCTGTGCAACACCAATGATTGCTATAGGCGGTTAATAATAAAAAATCAACGGGATTAACATGAAAGTGACTATAAAAATATTTGCAAATCTTAAAGATTATTTACCAGAAGAATTTCAACTTATGATTGACGAAGGTAGTTCTATAGAACAATTGAAAAATTTATTAATTAATAAACAACCACAAATAAAAAACATATTAGTTAATTCTCGCTTTGCTATAAATGAAGAATTTGTTGATGATAATACAATCATCAAAAAAAATAATACTATTTACATCATACCTCCAGTAAGTGGAGGATAATATGCAGTATTTAAATAGAAGAAAAATTGATGTAAATAAATTTTTATCTGAAGTGGAAAATTTTAATGGAGGTGCAGTTGTAATCTTTTGTGGAAAAATCCGGCCAAATAATAAAAATAAATCCGTGAAATACATTTTATATGAATCATATATATCAATGGCAGAAAAAATGATTAAAAATATTTTAGAATCAGCTATTATAAAGTGGAATCTTTTATATGCAAATGTAATCCATAGAATTGGAAAAGTTAATGTAAATGAAATTGCAGTAATTGTAATAACACAACACAATCATAGGTTAGAAGCATATATGGCTAATCAATATATCATAGATAAAATTAAACATGAAGTTCCAATCTGGAAATGCGAATATTATAATGATGGAACATATATGTGGCTGCCAAATTCCTAAACGAAAATTTTTATTATAGCTTAATAAGAAATAAAAACAATATGAAAGGTAAATAATATGATAAAGCTGACTCCAAATGGAAAAATGAAAATTGTAGTAGTTGGCAATGGTATGGTAGGCTATAAATTTTGTGAAAAGTTAATTGAAAAAGTGGGCAATGCATACTTTGATATAATAGTTTTTGGCGAAGAACCAAGAATAGCATACGATAGAGTTCATCTAACAGAATACTTTAAAGATAGAAATGAAGATAAACTTATTCTTGCCCCCCTAAAATGGTATAAAGAAAATAATATAACTATACATATTAATAATCCAGTTATTTCAATCAATCCTGAATTAAAAATTGTTAAAGCAAAAAATGGCTTAGAGGTGAGTTATGATAAATTAATCTTAGCTACTGGCTCTTTCCCATATGTTCCACCTATACATGGCAAAGAAAAAGAAGGTGTGTTTGTATATAGAACAATTGATGACTTAAATAAAATTATAGATTACAGCAAACATGCAAAAATTGGTGCAGTATTAGGCGGAGGTTTATTAGGCCTTGAAGCAGCAAAAGCATTGCTGGATTTAAATTTAGAAACACATATAATTGAACATTCACCTCGATTGCTACCACGTCAGGTTGATAATGAAGGAGGAAAAATTCTTAATTCGAAGATAGAATCTATGAACATTAAAGTTCATCTTAATAAGTCTGCCAAAGATATTGAAGGCAATAACAAAATCGAAAAAATTATTTTCACAGATGGAACACACTTAGAAACAGATATATTGGTAATTTCTGCTGGAATTCGTCCAAGAGATGAATTAGCAAGACAAGCTGGATTAGTAGTTGGCGATAAAGGTGGTATTGTAGTTAATAATTTTTTACAAACATCTAATCCCGATATTTATGCAATTGGAGAATGTGCTTTACATAACAATACAATTTATGGACTTGTTGCCCCTGGATATGAAATGGCAGATGTTGTGGTTTCTCATTTAACCGGCGGGAATAAAAAATTTATCAATTTTGATATGTCTACTAAATTAAAATTAATAGGAGTAGAAGTTGCAAGTTTTGGAGATTCATTGGGTAATAAAAGTGAACATCATTCAATTGTTTATAAAAATTATAATAAAGGACTTTATAAAAGATTAAATATTTCGCCTGATGGTAAATATTTATTAGGAGGTATATTAATAGGCGATACAAAAGATTACAATAAACTTTTGCAAATTTATAAGAATAAATTAATCCTACCAGTAAATCCAGAAGAATTGATATTTGATAATGTTGCTGTCAATAATGATAAAGGCTTTGGTGTATCTTCTTTACCTGATGATGCAATAATATGTTCTTGTGAAAATGTGTCAAAAGGGAAAATTTGTAATGTAATTAAAGAAAATAATTTGAGCGATATCGGTTCAATAAAAAAAATAACGAAAGCTGGAACAGGTTGTGGTGGCTGCACTTCAATGCTAACTGATTTATTAAATGATACATTGAAAAAAATGGGAGTATACAGAAAGAAAATTTTATGCGAACATTTTGATTATTCTCGTCAACAATTATTTGACCTTATTCGTTTTCATAAAATAAAATCTTTTGATGAATTAATTGCTCGCTATGGCAAAGGTCATGGCTGTGAAATTTGTAAACCTGCTGTAGCTTCTATGTTATCAAGCATCTGGAACGAAAATGTACTCGATAAAAAACACAGAACTTTGCAAGACACTAACGACAGATTTTTAGCTAATATTCAAAGAGGTGGAACTTACTCAGTTGTTCCAAGAATACCTGGAGGAGAAATTACACCAGATAAATTGATTACTCTTGGTCGTGTTGCAAAGAAATATGGATTGTATTGTAAAATAACCGGTGGACAAAGAATTGATATGTTTGGCGCGCAATTAAATGATTTACCAAAAATTTGGAAAGAATTAATTGATGCAGGTTTTGAAAGTGGTCATGCATATGCAAAGGCTGTAAGAACTGTCAAAAGTTGTGTTGGTTCTACATGGTGTCGTTTTGGAGTTCAAGATTCAGTTAGCTTTGCAATAAGAATCGAAAATAGATATAAGGGAATTAGAGCACCACATAAGATTAAAGGTGGTGTTTCAGGTTGTATTCGTGAATGTGCTGAAGCTCAAGCAAAAGATTTTGGGATAATTGCAACAGAAAAAGGCTGGAATCTGTTTGTATGTGGTAATGGAGGTGCTAAACCTCAGCATGCTGTTTTGTTAGCAGCAGATTTAGATGAAGAAACCTGTATAAAATATTTAGACCGGTTTCTTATGTTTTATATCCGTACAGCTGATCCTTTAACTCGAACTGCAACATGGCTTAATAATCTGGAAGGAGGTATTGAATATCTTAGAGATGTTATCATTAATGATTGCTTGGGTATCTGTGATGAACTGGAAAAAGAAATGGAAAAATTAATTGCTTCATATAAATGTGAATGGAAAGAAGCGATCGAAAATGAAACTATAAAAAAACAATTTAGATATTTTATTAATTCGGACGAAAAGGATTCAACATTAGCTTTCAAAGAAGTAAGAGGACAAAAGATTCCTGAAGGCTGGGGAAATATTTACAGTCTCGATAAAGTGTAATTTTTATTGAGGAATTATTATGGAAAACAAAGTAATTGCAATTTTAGAAAATAGAACGAGTGAACAGTTAGCAAATCTAATCAGAAAAAATGAGGGAATTCCTTTCTTAGCCCCGGCAATTTCTGAAGTACCTGATATTAATACTAATGAACTTATTAATTTAATAACTAATTGGGATTTTATGCCGCCTCATATTTTTATATTTCAAACCGGTGTAGGAGTAAAGTTTTTATTTGAGGCTGTAAAAAACATAGGACTGAATGATAAATTTTTCTATCATCTAAACAAAGCAAAAATCATTGTACGTAGTAATAAACCTGCTGCTGCGTTGAGAACATACAATGTTAATCCTACGGACTATGCCAAAGAACCATTTACTACATCTGAAGTAATTATTGAACTAATGAAATACGATTTAAAAAATAAAAATATAGTAATACAAAACTATGGGGAAAAAAATGAATTATTACTAAAAACAATTGTCGAAAAAGGTGGAAATGTTACAGAAATTACATCTTACAAATGGGGTTTCCCAAGTGATATACAACCATTGATTGGATTAATGGATGCACTTGAAAAAAATGAGATAGATGTTGTAGCATTCACAAGTGCTGCACAAGTAAGTAATTTATTTACTGTTGCTAATAAACTAAACAGAACACAAAAATTAAGAGAAAATTTAAATAGAACATTAATTGTATCGATAGGACCTGTATGTTCATCAGCACTTAAAAATTTTGGAGTTAATATTACCAAAGAATCTAACCCGCCCAAATTAATGTATCTTATAAAAGCAATTAATGAAGTAATTCAAAAGAAGTGATTTACCACACTACCTAAATTTTATAATAAGAATAAATACACATTAATTAACAAAGAAAGGGGGATATATATGATAGATATAATTGAAAAAAAAATATGGATATATGCCTGCTCGGTAAATGATGTGCCAGAAAATGGTGGTGTATGTGTAAAATATGAGGATAAACAAATTGCATTATTTAATTTTACTTCTCGTGGTGAATGGTATGCAGTACAAAATTTATGTCCTCATAAAAATCAGTTGGCTTTATCAAGAGGGATAATAGGTGATAAAAATGGAGAACCTAAAATAGCTTGTCCGTTTCATAAAAAAAATTTTTCTCTTATCTCGGGATATAATCTTGATGGAGAAGGTTATGAAATTGACACATACCCAGTTAAAATAGAAAATGGTAGAGTATATATCGGGATTGATGATGAATGATTTATAACAATTATTTGAGTTAGTTAATTAAAAAATTATTAATGAAAAATATCTAAGAAATTCATTGCTATAAAGTGAAAAATTCTTTTACTGGATTTTATTTTCTGTTATATCAAAAATAAGTATTATAATCATTGGGAATATAATAGATGCGATTCAGCTTTAATAAAATATTTGACAAAAGATATAAGATGCAATAAATTTAATTATCAAATAATAAAGAGTAATTCCGTTAGGGGTGCCCAAAATTCTGGGCTGAGATTAAACCCTTGAACCTGAACTGGGTAATACCAGCGGAGGGAAACGGAAAGAAATTTTATAGCCGTTTTCCTCTTCAATTAAAAGGAAACGGCTTTTTTATTAAATAAATATCACAACTAGGAAAATGGAAAAAAAAATTTACATAGTCGGGGGAGGAATAATAGGATTAGCAGTTGGCTGGCAATTAATACGTAATGGAAAAAATGTTGAAATATACGAATCTCATTCAGCTGGTAAAGCAGCCAGTTGGGTTGCTGCAGGTATGCTGGCTCCTTATGCGGAATCGTATTTTGAAGGATTAGAACTTTTTGAACTTTGTAAAGAAAGTCTTCGCCTTTATTCAAAATTTCTTGACGAATTAAAAGAAGATTCTGGTATTTCTTTGAACCTTGATAAATGCGGAACTTTAATTATTGCTTTTAATAGAGATGATGTTGAACGAATCCAGCGTCTTTATAATTTTTATGTTCAAAATCAATTTCCGGTTTATTGGTTAGATGGTGATGAAGCACGTGAGATAGAACCCCTGTTATCTCCAAAAACTATTGCTGCCCTCTGGATTCCTGATGAAGCTCAAATAGATAATCGCGCTTTAATTGAAGCATTAAAAATAGCATTTGTAAAACGAGGGGGGCATATTTACGAAAATAAACTTGTTGATGAAATAAAATTAAACAATAATAAAGTTGTAGGAATTAAAGTTAATAATTCTTTTTTAGATACATCCAATAGTGTAGTTATATTGGCTGCTGGTTCCTGGTCAAAAAAAATAAAGGGATTATCGGAAGAAATACTTCCACCTGTTAGACCAGTAAAAGGACAAATTATTTCATTAAGTATGAATGACTCTTGCAAATTAACTCATATAATACGAGCTCCGGATGTCTATCTTACACCAAAATCAGATGGAAGGCTTTTAGTAGGTGCATCGAGTGAAGAAATGGGTTTTGATCTTACTCCAACTGCTGGAGAAATAATGTGGCTTTTGAGACGTGCATGGGAAGCAGCTCCATTTGTATATGAACTTGCTATAAGTGAATTAAGTGTGGGGTTGAGGCCTGGAAGCCGTGATAATGCTCCTATAATAGGTAAATCAAAGATTGAAAATTTGTATTTTGCTACAGGCCATTATCGTCATGGAATTCTTTTAACACCTATAACTGCTTATGGTATGAAAGAATTAATTATGACTAATACAATTATTGATTATATAAAACCATTTCAACCTTCAAGATTTTTTTAAAATAATATTTGTAAAAAGGTATCTGCTATGAAATTAATTATTAATGGAGAAGAGAAAATAATAAATATAACTAATGAAAATCTTTCACTTGAAGAACTCCTAACTTATTTGAACATAAAAAATAATCTTAATGGTATAGCAATAGCAGTAAATGAAAATGTTGTCAAAAAAGATGATTGGAATAAACCCATAGTAAAATCAGGTGATGTAATTGAAATAATCCATGCAGTTCAGGGTGGTTAAATATTTGTTAAATATTTTTTTAATTAAAAACTAAGAGAAGGTTATGAGTGAATTAATAATTGCCAATAAAAAATTTAATTCGAGGTTAATTCTTGGTACTGCAAAGTATCCTAGCCCTCAAATTATGTTAGAAGCATTAAAAGCAAGTGAAACAGAAATTGTAACAGTTGCTATTAGGCGTATAAATCTGAATAATCCTTCGAATGAAAATTTGGTTCAACTATTGGTCGATAATAATTTTTTTATAATTCCTAATACTGCTGGTTGTTATACTGCAAAGGAAGCTATTTTGACAGCACAACTTGCTAGAGAAGCACTAAAAACTAACTGGATTAAATTAGAAGTTATAGGTGATGATGAAACACTTTTCCCTGATATACCAGAATTACTTAAAGCTGCAGAACAATTAATAAAAGATGATTTTATAGTTCTTCCGTATTGTAATGATGACCCTGTAACGTGCCGTAAATTAGCAGATTTAGGTTGTGCAGCTATAATGCCTTTAGGAGCTCCTATTGGTTCAGGAATGGGTATTCGTAATCCGTATAATATTCAGATTATTCGTGAATTGATTAATTTACCTTTAATAATAGATGCAGGTGTTGGAACAGCATCAGACGTTGCAATTGCATTTGAACTTGGAGCTGACGGTGTTCTATTAAATACCGCAATAGCTTGTGCACAACATCCAATCAAAATGGCTAAAGCTATGTGCAATGCTGCCAAAGCTGGACGTTTAGCTTTTGAAGCTGGCCGTATTCCTAAGAAACTTTATGCTACAGCTTCAAGTCCTGTTAATGGCATCATAGGTAGAAATGTTTAAGATTGACTTTAAATTATATCTTATAACCAATCGAAAATTATGTTCAAATTTATCACTACAAAATGTAATTGAACAAGCAGTTGAATCTGGTGTCAAAGCTGTTCAACTTCGGGAAAATGATCTATCAGATGATGAACTCTTAAACTTGGCTAATCAAATTTATTCTGTTACTTCTACCACAAATGCAAAACTTTTTATTAATAATAATATTGATATTGTAATTAAAACAAATGCGCAAGGTATTCATTGCAAGGAGAATGGATTATCTATTAAAATAGTTAAAAAACGTTTGCCAAAATGCATTATTGGTGTAAGTGTACACTCGTTAAGAAGTGCTTATCAGGCTGAATTAGATGGTGCAGATTTTATTGTCTTTGGACCAATTTATTCAACTCCATCAAAAATAACTTATGGTCCACCTCAAGGTATAGATAAACTTCAAGAAATTACTTCATCTATAAAATTACCTGTTTTTGCAATAGGAGGTATATCCCCCGGAAAAGCAAAAGAATGTCTTGATGCAGGAGCGTTTGGTGTAGCTGTCGTTTCTTCAATAATGTCATCTAATAATATTCCTAAAGTTATTGAGGAATATAAGGAAGTTCTCGGGGAATTATAATGAGTATTTATATTATAAAATTAATTAAGGTGATATTTTTGATTATACGGATTTTTTAATAATGAGTAAAATAAAAAGTAATATTTAATTATTATATTCAAATAGTATATATCATCATTATAACAAGTTTTTTAATCTCTATGTTTTTTTCAATTACTTCATTGGATATTAATAAAAATTATTTTGTAGAATTAGTACTGAAATATTTGGATGAATATAAAAGTGAAGTTTGATTGAATGTTTATATATAAAAAAATCATGAAAAAAGTTATTATCATAGGTGCTGGTTTTGGCGGCTTAACTGCTGCAAGATCATTAAAAAATTCTGATTGTGAAATTTTATTAATCGATAAAACCAATCATCACTTATTTCAACCTTTATTATATCAAGTAGCTACTGCTGCATTATCGCCTGCAGATATTGCTGCTCCTATTAGGTCTATTGTAAGTAAGCAAAAAAATGTTACCGTGATTTTATCGGAAGTAAAAAAAGTTGATCTTGAAAATAGAAAAGTACTTGTAAGTGTTGGAGAAGAGCAAGAGATAATGAGAGAGTATTTTTATGATTATTTAATTTTAGCTGTGGGCTCAAAACATTCATATTATGGGAAAGATGAATGGGCTAAATTTGCTCCAGGTTTGAAAACAATTTCCGACGCACTTTATATTCGTGAAAAAATGCTTTTGTCTTTTGAAAAAGCAGAATTGCTTAATGATGAATCAGAGATTCATAAATATTTAACTTTTGTAATAATTGGAGGTGGACCAACGGGAGTAGAGCTGGCTGGAGCTATTGCAGAAATAGCGAAGAAAACAATGCTGAAAGATTTTAGAAAGATTAATCCTGCTAAGACAAAAATCATTTTAGTTGAAGCCGCAGATAGAATTCTACCTGCAATGGATGAAAGGTTGAGTTATTCTGCAATGCAGTCACTACAAGAATTGGGTGTGAAAGTTTTGCTTAATACAAAAGTAACTGATGTTAATAAAAATGGTGTGAAGGCAGATGATAAATTTATTGAGACATATAATGTAATCTGGGCTGCAGGTAATACAGCCGAGCCTCTTACTAAATCATTGAATGTAGAACTTGATAAAAGTGGCAGAGTAATTGTTGAAAAAGATTGTTCAATAAAAAATTATCCAGAAGTATTTGTAATTGGAGATGCTGCTCATTTTGAAGAGAATGGTAAACTATTGCCGGCTATTGCTCCAGTTGCAATTCAACAAGGTAAGTATGTATCTAAAATTATAAGTAAACAAATTCCATTTAATGAGAGAAAACCTTTCAAATATTTTGATAAAGGAATAATGGCTACCATAGGAAAAGCAAGAGCAGTTGCACAAATTGGAACTCTAAAGTTCAGCGGATTTATAGCCTGGCTTTTGTGGGTTTTTGTTCATATTCTTTATTTAATTGGTTTTAGAAATAGATACAGCGTTTTAACAGAATGGATTTGGCTTTATATTACTAACCGCAATGGGATAAGATTAATTACACATAAGTTAGAAGAGACAAAATGGAATTGAGAATTCAGAATAAATATTTATATGAGCATTACTTACCAATTTTTATAATTATTCAGTTCTATAAATAATAAACTGCAGAGTTCGCAAAATCGTAAAATTTTTTTATTTCTCGTAAAGTCGCAAAGCCGAAAATTTTTATTCGCGTCTTTTATTCTATGCTGCATTGCTTGAAATTATTTTTAGAGATTCTTCGTCGTCACGATTAATCGGGACTCCTCAGAAAGACTTCGTTTAGTTTTTCAATGCTGAATTTAATCAATTATAATAAACTAATATCCAATCTAAGTTTCCTTGAAAATTTTTTTCAATTTTTCTTTCAACATAGAAAGTCGCCAAGTATTCGCAAAAAACACCAAGCAAGCAAAGATTTTATACAAGCAAGCAAAGAATATAAACTAAAGAATATTTGCAATGTCAATCTTACTTAATCAAATTAATCTGATATCATTTAAAAAAGGCAGCGTGGTTCTTACTTCAGTTACTTTGTTTAAGTCAATTTCACATGTTATAATTTTTTCTTCATTTTCATTAATTATAATTTCATTTCCCATTGGGTCGAATACTGCACTAAAACCATTGTATTTGCAAAATAGGTCTTCCCCAATTCTATTTACTCCAATCATAAAGCATTGATTTTCAATTGCTCTTGCTTTAAGTAAACATTTCCAGTGTTCAATTCTATCAATTGGCCAGTTGGCAATATTGATTATAATTTCTGCTTTTTGTTTTGCATATAATCTAAAAAGTTCGGGAAATCGAAGATCGTAACAAATACTCAATCCAATTTTTGTTTGGTTAATTTTTGTTATAACTGGTTCATCTCCTCCAGCATAAAACTTATCTTCTTTTGTATACGAGAAAGGATGAATTTTCCTATAATATGCAGCTATCAATCCTTCTTTGCTTAGGTGAACCAATGAATTAAAAAATTTATTATTATTCTTTTCAATTATTCCAAAGAAAATATTTGTTTTAAGTTTAGAAGCCAGAGATAAAAAATATTTCATACCAGTTCCATCAATCTCTTCAGCATAAATATTGCTGTGCATAGTAAAACCTGTGAGTGTCATTTCCGGGAAAATTAACATATCAACATTTTCAGATAATTCATTTAATAATTTTTCAATTTTCTGAATACTTTCTTCTTTATTTTCCCATGCTGGTGAGAATTGTACTAATCCTGCTTTCATTGTTATTTTTCATTTTTGATATTGTAAAAAATCTTTTTACAAAGATATAGGAAATTTTTTATTTCATTAATAATGTTCTAAAAAAATCTGTGTTTTTTGATATTAATTTTTAATTTGATGTTCAAAAAATATTATTCTGAGAAAAGTTATGCTCAATTATATCTGGTTTGCTCTTTTAGCGCTTGGAATTGGAACTGCTCTTGCTTTAGATATAATTGACTTATCTACAAACAAATATAAAAATGGTGAACAATTAAATGTAATTTGTCAATTTGATGAAAAAATAGTTGACGAAAGGAAATCATTTAATTCTACTCTTAATATCACTTCAAAAACTTTTAATGATTTTTATAAATCAAGTATTCATAGTGATATCGAACAAAAAGTTAAATTAACAAAAACAGAAAATCAGAATACCTTTCAACTTTATTTCAAAATTAAAAATGATTCTCCAGAAATCTGGAAGACAATTGCAAAATCATCAGGCAAAGAAGATGATGTGACTGGAAAGTTAGTTTTACAAAATAAAATTGATTCAACTCATTATTCAGCTTCTGTGTATTTAGAAAAAGTTTCTTTCATAAAGATGAAGGAAGTTACGAATGCGGTGATTGAATATGCTTCAACAGCTGTAAAGATTGCATTAGGATTAATTGGCATAATGGCACTTTGGCTTGGGATTATGAAAATTGCTGAAGAATCAGGAATCATAAATATTATTGCAAAGGCTGTTCGTCCTTTAACTAAATTCTTATTCCCAGATGTTCCTCAAAATCATCCTGCAATTGCTTCAATGATTATGAATATTTCTGCTAATATGCTTGGACTTGGAAATGCAGCAACTCCATTTGGATTAAAAGCAATGGAAGAACTTGACAAACTAAATCCAAATAAAGGAACTGCAACTAATGCAATGTGTACTTTTCTTGCAATTAACACTGCTGGATTAACATTGATTCCTGCAACCGCAATAGCTGTTCGTGCAGCTGCAGGTAGCAGCAATCCAACAATAATAATTGGGACATCATTTTTTGGTGCGCTTTGTGCAACTATTACAGGAATAATTGCAGCTAAGACTTTAGAAAAATTTCCAATAAAATTTAATCAAGTAAATTCATTAATCAGAGTAAATATAAAATCAATTATCATCGCATTTTCAATTTTAGCTGGATTAATTTTTTTATTCTTCTTTGCAAAAAATTATTTGGGAGAAATTAATATCAGCTTAATCAAAAATTTTATAGAAATATTATCTGTACTTGCAATCCCATTGATAATCATAATTTTTGTTGTCTATGGTTTGGTAAAAAAAATAAAGATATATGAAACATTTGTCGAAGGTGCAAAGGAAGGATTCAACATAGCAGTAAGAATTATTCCTTATCTTGTTGCAATGTTGATTGCAATTGGAATTTTTAGAGCAGGCGGCGCAATGGAATTTTTAATTATAATTCTATCTCCATTCACTAATTTAATTGGATTTCCTGCAGAAGCATTGCCTATGGCATTAATGCGTCCGCTTTCTGGAAGCGGTGCACTTGGAATTATGTCCGAAATTATTTCAGTTCATGGTCCTGATTCTTTCATAGGAATTCTAGTTTCTACAATTATGGGAAGCACAGAAACAACATTTTATGTACTTGCTCTATATTTCGGTTCAATAAATATTAAAAGAACGAGACACGCAGTTGCTGCAGGAGTACTAGCAGATATTGCAGGTATTCTCGGTGCTTTCTTTATTGTTAAATTAATTTTTGGATAAAAATGAAAAAGAAAGTTTTTATAACTCAAAAACTTGTTGGTAATATTGAATCATTTCTCAAAAAAAATGGACTTGTAGTTGACACATTTGAAGAAGATAGATTAATCACAAAAAGTGAATTAATTCAACGAGCATCTGATGCAGATGCTTTAATTTGTTTGTTAAGCAATAAAATTGATAAAGATGTAATTGACAATCTTTCAAAATGTAAAATCATTGCTAATTATGCTGTTGGATATAATAATATTGACATTGAATATGCAAAATCAAAAAACATTATTGTAACAAATACACCTGATGTTCTAACTGATGCAACTGCAGATATAGCAGTATCACTGATACTTGCTTGTGCAAGAAGACTTCATGAAGGCAACAAATTAATGCGCGAAGGAAAATTTGATGGCTGGAAACCGTCATTATTGCTTGGTTATGATATCAAAGAAAAAACAGTTGGAATAATTGGGGCAGGAAGAATTGGAACAGAAGTAGCAATTCGAATGAAAGCATTCAAAACAAAAATTATTTATTTCAATCGTTCGAAAAATGAAAAATTAGAAAAGTTGACTGATGCAAAGAAAGTAAGTTTGAATTATTTATTAAAAAATTCAGATATAATTTCAATTCATGTTCCACTTACAGAAAAAACTTTTCACTTATTGAACAAGGAAAATCTTTCTTTGCTAAAAAAAAGTGCAATAGTTGTTAATACTTCGAGAGGAGAAGTTATTGATGAAAAATATTTAATCCAGTTACTCAAAAAGAAAAAAATATTTTCTGCAGGATTTGACGTTTATGAAAACGAACCCAATGTAAATCCAGAACTTTTGAAACTTGATAATGTATTTTTATTGCCTCACATAGGGAGTGCAACTTATGAAACACGCACAAAAATGGCTTTGCTTGCTGCTCAAAATGTAATTGAAGTTCTAAAAGGAAATAAACCAATAACCCCAGTTTAATTATAAATTAATTGTTTGTAGAAACTGTTTTTAATAAGTATTTTTCGTTTAAGTAAAATGTAAGATGTAAGAAGTCAGAAGTTAGAAGTCAGAGGTCAGAGGTCAGAAGTTAGAAGTCAGAGGTCAGAGGTCAGAAGTAAGAAGTAAGAAGTCAAAGGTCAGATGTAAGAAGTAAGGAGTCAGAAGTCAGAAGTCAGAAGTAAAAAGTAAGAAGTAAAAAGTAAAAGATCATAAACTAATTTTCATAAAAAAATGAGAATAGGAATTCCAAAAGAAATAGCAAGAGAGGAAAAAAGAGTGGCTATTGCACCTGCTGGAGTAAACACACTTGTAAAAGCAGGTCATACTGTTTTTATTGAAACAGGGGCAGGTCTTGAAAGTCATTTTACTGATGATGAATACCGTTCTGTTGGAGCGAATATTGTCTACAATGCAGAAGAAGTTTATCATCGTTCAGAGATGATTGTCAAAGTAGCCCCTTTAACAGAAGAAGAAGCTGATTTACTGCAGGAAGAACAAATTATCTTTTCATTTCTTTATCTCGCAGTAGGTAAGAAAAGCATTATTGAAAAACTTATTGCAAAAAAAGTAACTGCAATTGCATACGAGCTTATTGAAAAAGATGAGCAATTACCTGTTTTACAATCAATGAGTGAAATTGCTGGACAATTAGCCATTTCTGTTGGAGAGAGATTTCTTGGAAGTGACTCTAAGTATGGAAGAGGAATTTTAATGGGGGGAATTGCTGGTGTGGCGCAGGCTGCAGTTGTAATTATTGGGGCTGGTGTTGTGGGTTTTAATGCAGCAAGAAGTGCTTATTCGCGCGGTGCACATGTAATTGTTCTTGATAAGGATTTAAGAAAACTAAAAAGAATTAATGATTTTATTTCAAAAAGTATTACAACTGTTGCAGCTAATCATTATACAATTACAAGAGGTGTTAAATTTGCCGACCTTCTTATTGGGGCAATTCAAATAAAAGCTGGTAAAACTCCTCATATCGTAACTGAGGAGATGGTTAAGTCAATGAAAAAAGGAGCAGTTATTATTGATGTTTCAATTGACCAGGGGGGATGCATTGAAACAAGCAGACCGACAACAATTTCAGACCCAATTTTTGTTATGCATGATGTAATTCATTATTGTGTTCCAAATATGCCTGCACTTGTTTCAAGAACAGCAAGTTATGGATTAACAAATGCATCAATTGATTATATCACAGAAATTGCAAATAATGGATTATCAAGAGCATTATTGAGTGATGCTGGTTTATCTAAAGGTGTTTGTACTTATAATGGTTATTGCACAAATGAAATTATTGCAGAAGCTTTTAATCTTGAATACAGACGGCTTCATATTTTCCCGACCAATTAATTTGGTTCACCATTTTATTTGGTAAAATAAAAATTGGAATTTGTATGACAATAGAAAAAATTAACATTGAAAAACCTGCTAACGCTGCTTGGGTTAAAAAATATAATTCAAAAGTTACAACAGCAGAAGAGGCAGTTAAAATTATAAAAAGCGGTGATAAAATTATTATTCAACCAGGCTGCGCAGCTCCTCTGGAATTAATAAAAGCTCTCGTCGAAAGAAAAGATGAACTTCATGATGTTGAAATTTATCATATCCTTGTTGTTGGAGATTTACCTTATACCAAACCAGGAATGGAAAAACATTTTAAACACAAAGCCTTTTTTATTGGAGCTAATGCTCGTCAGGCAATTAATGAAGGAAGAGCAGAATTTATTCCAATATTTTTATCTGAAGTTACACTTTTGTTCAAGAGGGGAGTTATTCAGGCAGATGCAGCTTTCATTCATGTTTCTCCTCCAGATGAACACGGCTTTTGCAGTTTTGGTATTGATGTAGGTAATATTAAAACTCCTGCTGAAAAAGCTAAATGTGTAATTGCTCAGGTTAATAAACAAATGCCCCGCGGCTTGGGAAATAGTTTTATTCATGTTAATAAAATTGATTACATTGTTGAAGTTGATCAACCTTTGCAGGAACTTCCTCAAGTAGATCCAGATGCTACTCCAGATATGCTTGAAATATTTGATAAAATCGGGAAAAATGTTGCAAGCTTAATTGAAGATGGTTCAACTCTTCAAATGGGAATCGGTGCAATCCCCGATGCCGTTCTACGATATATGCATGATAAAAATGACTTGGGTGTTCATACAGAAATGTTTTCTGATGGATTAATTGATTTAATTGAAGAAGGTGTTGTAAATGGAGAGAAAAAAACTTTGCATCCTGGAAAAGTTGTTGCTGGTTTTGTATTAGGAACAAAAAAATTATATGAATATATCGATAACAATCCTATCTTTGAATTTCATCCTCAGGAATATGTAAATGACCCTTTCCTTATTGCTCAAAATAATAAAATGGTTGCTATCAATTCTGCAATTGAAATTGATTTGACTGGTCAGGTTTGTGCAGACAGCATCGGAACAAAATTTTTCAGCGGTATTGGCGGTCAGGTTGATTTTATTCGCGGTGCTTCGCGTTCCGAAGGAGGCAAACCAATTATTGCACTTCCTTCTGCAACAAGAGATTTAAAATATTCCAAGATTGTTCCAATGTTAAAACCCGGAGCCGGAGTTGTTACGACTCGTGGCGATGTTCATTATGTTGTAACTGAATATGGTATTGCAAATTTATTTGGTAAAAGTATTCAAGAAAGAGCTCGTGCTTTGATTAATATTGCTCATCCATCTTTTCGAGATGAATTAACCGAATTCGCAAAGAAAACTTATCATATCTGATTATGGTTGCTGTCATTGGTGATATTCACGGCTGTTATTATACTTTGGTTGAACTCTACGATAAAATTACAGAACTTTATCCTGAGGTACCGGTTTATACAGTTGGTGATTTAGTTGACAGAGGTAATTACAGCTATGAAGTTATAAAATTTGTTATAGAAAAAAATATAATTCTAACACCCGGCAATCACGATTATATGTTCTACCATTTTTTCAAAGAACCATCAAGTATTTTTGCTCGTTCATGGTTTTTTAATGGGAACGAAACAACTTTGCTATCATACGAAAATCATGAAAAAGAAATGTTCGAGCACATTGAATTCATTAAAAAAGCTCCTCTTTTTCATAATCTTGATGACTGTTTTATTTCTCATGCAGGTATTTCTATTCATTATGAAAAATATTTACCTCCAGATTTTAGAAATAATCTCGATTTATTGGCACCATTAATTGAAAATGATATTTCAAGCGACAGAGGAATAATGTGGACTCGTGACCCATTGTTAAATCTTGGTAAACTTCAGATTGTGGGTCACACCAAGCAGCCTGATATAACTTATGTAGAAGATTCTAATGCTCTTTATATTGATACTGGAGCTTGTGTGGGAAATAAATTGAGTGCTGTGATTATTGAAAAAAATTCAATCATCGATACTATTCAAGTTAAAACACATTTGAATGATATTATTTAGTCCAAGAAATAATTTCAATAAATATTCTTATGTGAAGAAAAAATTTTTCATCAGCGTTAATTTTGAATAAAGAAAAAGAAGAAAGTTTAACGATTGATATTTCCTGAATTTTTTTATTAAATTTGAGCCCAAAAATTAGAGGAGGATTTATAACTTTCTTTCTACCATTATTGTAAATAATTAGAAGGTTCTGCTATCTCTTCCGAAAATAAAAATATTTTTGGCTTCTGGATAAAAATTTTATTCATTCCGGTATTTCTATTTAGCATCATAGCCTTTTTTGGATTTACAAATCAATCCAATCAAAAAACAGATTTAATTTTATTTGATGCTTGCTTCAATTTTGTTAATTCATCAAATCCTGAAATCGATAAACCATCAAAACCAAATAAAGAATTATTTAATCAATATCTTGCTTATCTCAATTCTCAACTTGTTATTCCCGATACAACAGATAATAAAGAAAAACCTTTGATAGGCAATGATACTGTAAAAGTAAAAATGTCAAGAGCTGATTCGATTCGATTTAAGGCTAAACAGGATTCAATAAGAAGAATTGATTCGCTTTCAGCAGATTCAACAGCAAGATTAAAATATTTTCGTGCAGCAAGAGAAGATTATTATGTTGTTCCTTTCAGACCCAAAAGACAATCACCATTTTTTGTTTATCCATCTTCTGCAACTTTGAATCGAATAGTTCAACTTGATTCAACAGGAACTAAAGTTATTATCAAAGAAGTAATCGGAGGACAGGAAGCAAAAATATTTCTTGAAATGCCTCTTGAAGAATATATCAAATTGCGTCTTGAAGCAATTACAAGAGATAACTGGGAGCAGCTGGGTTATCAATACAAATTAAAAGATACTAAAAAAGATTTGAGTCAATTGATATCGGATATTACAAATATTGAAATACCTCTTCCGAGTAAATCTTTGTTCAGCATTTTTGGTCCTCCAAAAATAAATATTAAAATTGCTGGTGCTGTTGATATTCATGGTGCGTGGCGAAATGAAACTACAGAAGGAATCACAACATCTGCACTTGGAAATACAAGAAATGAACCCGACTTTAAACAGCAAGTACAAATTAATCTTAATGGAACAATTGGAGATAAATTAAATCTTTCTGCAGATTGGAATACAGAAAGAACATTTCAATACGAAAATCAATTGAAAATTAAGTACACAGGTTATGAAGATGAAATAATTCAAAGTATTGAAGCAGGAAATGTTTCTTTGCAGTCTTCGCCGCTTGTTGGAGGAAGTGAAGCATTATTTGGAATTAAAGCTCAAATGCAGATGGGTCCATTCAAATTAACTGCTTTAGCTTCTCAAAAGAAAGGTGAAGTTCAGGAAGTTGCTGTAACAGGCGGAGCTAAAACTCAACAATTTCAAATTCATGCTTATGATTATTCTCCAAATCATTTCTTCATCAACGATGTTTATGCAGATCCGAAGCTGAATGTGTTTAATGATTATTATGGAAATTCTATTCCAATAGTTCACGATTCAATTCGTGTTAAAGATATTGAAGTTTGGAAGACTGTTACAGGTCTTGTAAACCCAAACGAGCGCAAAGGAAATGCTTACATTGATTTGCCAAGAAGGACAAGAAATCAAAGATATGATAATTTAAGAAATACAAATGAGCAGACTATTCCCGGAGTAAAAGAAATTGACAGACGATGGGTTATGCTTCAGCAGGATGTTGATTATGTAATTCACAAAGAAACTGGTTTTATAAGTTTTAAAACTCAAATTCAAGACCAGGATGCAATTGCTGTTGCTTATAGAATTGAAGGTCCCACATCTTCACCAGATGATGATATTTATTATGGTGAATTTGTTCAGGATGTTGCTGCAGATTCAAGTGCAAGAATTGTTTTAAAACTTGTTAAGCCGCCAAATCTTCAGCCTCAGTTCAAAAAAGCATGGAAACTACAATTAAGAAATATTTATCCAATTGGTGGAAGAGATGTTAAAGAAGAAGGATTCACTCTTGATATAAAATATCAATTCGAAGGAAGTGAACCTCAAAGTGATTACAATGGAATAAAATTGATTCAAGCATTTGGTCTTGATAAAACAGATAAAAGCGGAACTGGAGGACCAGATGGTGCATTCGACTTCTTTCCCGGAAGAACAATTTTTCCTCAAACTGGTGAAATTATTTTTCCAGTTCTCGAACCATTCGGCAGAGATTTTCCAAAAGGTCCAAATGGTTTGCCAGATACATTAAAATATCAAGCTGTTTATGATACAACAGTTACTTTTGCTAAACAGGACCGCTCTAAAGATAAATTCTTAATTACTGGTGAATATTCTGCAGCTGTTACATCTTCTTACAATATTGGTTTTAATGTTGTAGAAAATTCTGTTAAAGTAATTTTAAATGGGAATCAACTTCGAGAAGGAGTTGATTATACCGTTGATTATAACATTGGTCAAGTTATAATCAGAAAACCAGAAGCACTTGTTCCTGGTGCCGATTTAAGAATTACTTACGAACAAAATGATTTATTCCAGCTTGCATCTAAAACTCTTGTAGGTTTAAGAGGTTTGTACGAATTCAATCGAGAAACTACACTCGGATTTTCATTCTTTAATTTGAATCAACAGACATTAAGCGACAAAGTTCGAATTGGAGAAGAACCTTTGAATAATTCAATGTTTGGGATTGATTTTAAGACAAACATGAATTTACCATTTATCACAAAAGCTCTTGATAAAGTAATTTCAACAAGTGCAGCATCATCTTTTAATCTAAATGCTGAATATGCTTACATGAATCCAGACCCAAATACAAAGAAAAGTACAATTGAAAGTGATGAAGGGAAAAGTATAGCTTATATTGATGACTTTGAAGGAGCAAAAAGAACAATCCCTCTTGGAATGCAATATGGCTCGTGGAAAGATATTAGTGTGCCAGATGATATTCCCTATCTTGAAGGAATGAGCGAGCAACAAAAGATAAATTACAAAGCAAAAGCATATTGGTTTAATCGTCTTCCTTCTGATGTAACGATAAGAGACCTTTATGGCGATAGAAAGCAAGCACCTCCCGACCAAAGTTTAATTACTGCACTCGACCTTGTTTATTTGCCCGATAAACCAGGTTATTATAACTGGTATCCTGATTTGAGTGATACACGCAAAAACTGGGCTGGTATTATGAAAGTTCTTTCTTCAACAGCAAATAATCTTGTTGAAGAAAATATTCAATTCATCGAATTCTGGATGAAAATTGAAAATGCTCCTCCTGATTTGAAATTAAATATTGATTTAGGACAGATTAGTGAAGATGTGATTCCAAATGGAAAACTTGATACTGAAGACAAAAATTTTAATGACCTTGTTGACCAGGGAGAAGATACAGGTATGGATGGATTAAAAGATACTGAAGAGCCTGGTTATGACCCTGTTAACAATCCGGATCCAAGTCATGATGATTATGCATTTCAATTAACTGCAAATGCAGATTATTCCAAAATTAATGGAACAGAAGGAAATGCTGTTTCAATTGATTTAGGCAGACTGCCAGACACTGAAGACTTGAATCATAATTTTACTCTTGACAAAGTTAATAGTTACTTCCGCTATGTAGTTCCGATTGATACAAATAAGCAAGTTAATCCATTTGTTCAGGGAGGAGGCAGCAATTCTGGATGGTATTTGTTTAGAATTCCTCTGAAAGATTTTAAAGAAAAAATTGGCGATCCAAGTTTTTCTGTAGTTGAATTTATTCGATTCTGGATTTCAGGTTCAAACAAACCTGTCCATTTAAGATTTGCAGAAATGAATCTTGTTGGAAATCAATGGCAAAAAGTTCTTGACCCTCCAAACAGCACCAAACTTAGAAAAGTTACAGTTGATGATACTGTGCTTACAGTTTCTGTAGTGAATGTTGAAGATAATCCTGAATATCATTCTCCACCAGGAGTTCATAGAGAAAGGGACAGAAGTCAGCCAGATTATCAAATATATAAAAATGAACAATCTCTTGAACTAATTATTAAAGGATTGGAAGATGGAGATAAACGCGAGGTTGTTCGTTATCTTTATAAACCTCTGGATGTTTTTAATTATAAACAGATGAAATTGTTTATACATACTGATGAAAATGTATTCCCCGGCAATGTTTCTTATTATAAAGACATTAATAATTATTCAGCAGAAGTTTATATTCGATTTGGTTCAGATACATCTAACTTTTATGAATATCGCCAGCCGTTAAGACCAAGTGAAAAGGCAACTGACCAAAACTGGAATGAAGTTAAAATTGTATTCTCTGAACTAACTGCAATTAAACAGAGAAGGGATTCATCTCAGTTTAAAGAACTTTATACAGTTCCAGTTGAAGGAAAGGAAGGTCATACTTATGGAATTAGAGGAAATCCAACTTTAACAAGAATTACATTTTTTACAATTGGAATTGTGAACCCAGCAAATAAAGGAACACCTGGAGAAAAAATATCTGGAACTGTGTGGATTAATGAGCTTCGTGTGCTTGAAGCTGATGATACACCCGGTTGGGCTTATAGTGCAAGTGGCTCTCTTGCTCTTGCTGACTTAATGCGAGTAAATTTTAATGTAAGTCAGTCCAATCCTTATTTTCATAAATTGAATGATAGATTTGGAACACGCGAAGACAGATTAAATTGGGGTGTGACTGTTGATATGGATTTGTTGAAATTAATTCCACTTAATCTTGCAGGAAGCAATTTAAGAATTTCATACTCGAGAAATGAACAAACAATAAATCCATTATTCAAACCCGGCACAGATATAAAAGTTGTAGAAGCTCAAAATCAACTAAGAAAATATTTGACAGAAAAAAATCTTGACCCAGCAGTAATTGAAGATTCGGTAAAGAGCATTAAAAGAGAATCACAAACAGTTAATCTTACTGAAACATGGTCACTTTCTAATATTCGCATAAAACTTCCAACAGATAAATGGTATATACGAGATCTTATAAATAATTTAACTTTTGGATTTAACTATAACAAAACTTCAGGTCGCTCACCAACAATTCTTCAAAGTAATGGTTGGGTATGGAATGCAAGTGCAAGTTATTCAGTTAATTTAAGCAGGGATTTATTTTTCAAACCTGCTGATATTCCATTAATTGGTGATGTTGTGAATATTTTCAGTGATTATAAAGATGTAAGAATTTATTTTCTGCCTCAAACATTTAATGCATCTGTTAATGCATCAAGAAGAAGAAACTTTACACAAAATAGAACCCTTGCAAATAAACCAAACATTCAAAGAGATTTTACTGCATCAAGAAGTGCAGGATTTAACTGGAATATCACTGAAGGTGGTCTTTTGAATCTTTCTTTAGCATATAATTTTGATGTTCAATCAACTCTCACTTATTTATGGGTTGTTGATGAAGTTGAAAGACCTGAAAGTGAAATTTGGCATGATATATTTAGTAAAAATCTTTTTGGAAGAGATTTTAATTACAGACAAAATTTAGATTTACGGCTTAATCCAAGACTTCCATCAATCTGGGATTTGAACAGATATATAAATGTTAATTTTTCTTATGGTGTTGCTTATAATTGGCAAAATAATTTTCAGCAGGCAGATCTTGGAAGAAGTGCAGGTTATTCTAACAGAATATCAAGCGGTGTAACTTTTCGTATCAAATCTATCTTTGCACCACTATTTCAGGAAACACCAAAAACACAAGCACCTGCTCAGCCTCAACAACGGATTGAAGGAGGCAGAGGCGGAAGAAGAAGTCAGCGTTCTACTAATGTTGATGAAAGGATTCGAGCTCAACAAACAAAAGTTAGCGATAGCACGAATGTAACCGATTCAACATTGCAATCTAAAAAACAATTAACAGAATTGAATGAAACTGAAGAAGATACAATTAAAGGTCCAAGCAATATTCAAATTGCTTTGCAATACTTAAAGCTTGGAATTAAATGGCTGTTCTTTGATTACGACCAGATTTCTATAAACTTTTCTCAATCGAGCAGTTACACTGGTGGAGGCTTGCTCGGCGAAGGAACCGGATTTAATAATTTCTGGGGTATCAAACAATCACCGCTTAAAGGTCCATCAAGATTATTTATGCTAGGATTGTCGAATGACATTGGTCCACGTGCTGCTAATGGAAATTTATCTGATAATTATTCTCATAAAAATGATATTGATTTAAAAACATCTCGACCACTCTGGGAAGGTGCTCAACTTGATTTGAATTGGAAAGTTGGATGGGGTGTTAATAAATCAATAACTTTTAGAACAGATTCACTCGGCAATATTTATTCAACTACAGTAAATTCAACAGGAACAATTGACCGTTCTTTCTTAACATTTCCTCCAACATTAATATTTGCATTCTTTGGTAATGGAATTAAAAAAGTAAGTGAACTTTATGATAAACGTGCACCAAATCCAAATCAAAGTCTTTCCGATGCATTTGTAAAAGGATTTGAAACAACATCATTTCTATCAAAAATTCCAATTCTTTCTAAATTTGCTAAATATATTCCACGCCCAAACTGGAATTTTTCATGGTCTGGTTTAGAAAAATATTCAATATTCTCATTTGCAAAACGAGTTTCTTTGAGCCACACTTATACTTCAACTTATAGTGAAGGATGGAAAATTAATCCTGATGGATTGCAGGAAGTTCAGAGTCAAAGAATTGATTATGCATTTTCTCCATTACTTGGATTAACATTTCAGTTTGATAATTTATTTGGTGGTTCATTCCAGAGTTCAGTTCGTTATACTGCAAGAACTTCTTACAGCTTAAGTGCATCAACTAGAAATATAACAGAAAGCTTATCAAGAGATATCAATATTTCAGCAAGTTATTCAAAAAGCGGTTTTGAACTTCCAATGTTTGGAATTTCATTAAAGAATGATATTGAAATTTCGTTTTCTTATACAAATGGAAAAACTTCGAGTGTAATTTATGATATGGAAAATTTTAAAGAAGGGGGAACACCGCAGGATGGCAAGACAAATGTAACAATTGAACCAAAGATAAGATATGTGATGAGTTCTCGTGTAACAATGTCAATTTTCTACAGAAGAACTACAATTCAACCGCAAGGAGCATCAAGAATACCGCCGACTACAACGAACGAGGCTGGTGTTGATGTTCATATTGCTATTCAGTAAAATTAACTATAAATAATTTGGCAGCTATGAAAAAAAATAAAATTCTCTGGGTGGATGATGAAATTGAGCTTCTCCGTTCTCATATAATTTTTTTGAATGAAAAAGGTTACGAAGTTGATACAGTAACCAACGGAGAAGATGCAATTGACCAGGTTAAAAACAATCAATATGATTTAATTTTTCTTGATGAAATGATGGCAGGATTGGGCGGCTTGGAAACATTAGCTCAAATAAAAGAAATTAATCCTGATATTCCTGTTGTAATGATTACTAAAAGTGAAGAAGAATCTTTGATGCACGATGCAATTGGAAGTAAAATAAGTGATTATCTCATTAAGCCAATTGTTCCTTCCCAAGTTTTAATGGTTTGTAAAAAAATTTTGGAAAGCAAAAAAATTTCGAGCGAGTATGTTGCAAAAGATTATTTGAGTGATTTCAATGAGATTTCAAGAAGATTAATTATGAATCCTGATTTCTCAGATTGGATTGAAATTTATCTAAAACTTGTTTACTGGGATATGGAATTTGATGCTCATCCAGAAGTTGATTTCCGCCAAACATTAATTGACCAGAAGCGGGAATGCAATCAGGAATTTTCAAAATATATTGAACATGAATATAAAAACTGGCTCGATAATCTGAATAGTGAAGATAATCCTACATTAACAGTATCAGTTCTTAATAAATATGTTTTGCCTCATGTTGCAAATTCTCAAGGTCCAATTTTTCTGTTTGTTATTGATTGCTTGAGATTGGACCAATGGCTTGTTATGGAAAAACATCTAAAAGAATTATTCAACATTAAAAAAGATTATTATTTTTCTATTTTGCCTACTGCTACACCTTATGCAAGAAATGCTTTATTTGCAGGCTTATTCCCATCAGAAATTGAAAAATATTATCCAGATTTGTGGAGCTCGGTTCCTGATGATGATGAAAACAGCATGAATAAATATGAAAAAGAATTATTGCAATTGCTGTTAGACAGAAAAAAAATAAAATTGAGAAATGATTTAAAGTATATAAAAATTATTGACCCAGAGGTCGGGCGTTCATTTGAACAGAATGTTTTATCTTTTCAGAATAATCATTTTATGGCAATTGTTGTAAATTTTCTAGATATGATTGCACACGGCAGATCCGATTCTCAAATTCTTAAAGAAATTGCTCCAGATGAATCTGCTTACCGCTCATTAACAAACAGCTGGTTTCAACATTCATATTTGTTAAATTCATTTCGATTAATTTCAAAAATTCCTAAAGCCAAAATTATTGTTACCACAGACCATGGCAGCATCAGAACATTAAGAGGTGCAAAAGTCTTGGGTGACCGCGAAGCTTCATCAAATCTCAGATTTAAATTTGGCAGAAATTTAAAAGTAGATGACAAGCATGCAATCTATATTAAAAATCCTCAAGAATATAAACTTCCTAAACGAGGAGTAGCAGTGAGCTATATAATTGCTAAAGAAGATTACTATTTTGTTTATCCAACTGATTATCACAAATATTTGAGTTATTATAAAGATAGCTTTCAACATGGTGGAATTTCAATGGAAGAAATGATTTTGCCAATTGTAACTATGGAGAGCAAAGCCTGATGACCATTCCTTGTGAAGTATTAGTAAAATCAGAAATAGAAACCGAAAATTTATCAAAATCATTGACTGAAATTTTTCAAGAAGGAGATGTGATTGCATTAAATGGAGAACTTGGTTCGGGCAAAACATTTTTTGTTAAATCATTCTGTAGAAATTTGGGAATTGAAAATGTCTCGAGCCCCAGTTTTGCAATTGTTAATGAATATAAAGGAAAGAAAAAAATTTATCACTTCGATTTTTATAGAATAAAAAAAATTACGGAACTCTATGATTTGGGCTTTGAAGATTATTTAAAAGAAAATGCTATTGTATTTATTGAATGGGCAGAGTTGTGGAAAGAAATTTTACCAAATCATTATTACGAAATGAATTTTAAATTTGTCGACGAAAATTCACGATTAATTACAATTAACAAAATATGATGAATAATTTACCGATACTTGCAATAGAAACTTCAGGAGAGTTGTGCAGTGTTGCTGCAATGCTTGATGAAAAATATTTCATCGAATCAAACATAAAAGGCAAACATGTTCACTCCGAAAAAATTTTTGATATGATAGATTATGTTGTGAAAAATTCAAAAATAGAACTGAATGAATTTAATCACATTGCAGTGTCAATGGGACCCGGGTCATTTACTGGATTAAGAATTGGACTCTCTGCTGCTAAAGGTTTGGCACTGGGCAGTAATCTGCCAATTGTTCCTGTTCCAACTTTTGAAGTAATGGCATTTGAAATTTCAGAAAAAATGCTTGAAGGGAAAAAGTTAGCAATATTAAAATCTGCAGGAATTGACGACTTCTATTTTGCCACTTATGAAACTGAAAAAAATGGATATCGAAAGATTGAAGGTGTATCATTAATTCATAAAAATGAAATAAATGAAAAAATAAAAGGAATTGATATTATATTTGCAGATAAAGATATTGCTTATGATATAAAAATTATTACTGGGCCACATGCAAGTTATATTGCGCTATGGTCATATTTGTTCGGCAAGGATTTATTAACTTATGATTATGATTATTTGGAACCATATTACTTAAAACAATTCATTGCAAGGGTGAAAAAATGAAAAGAATAATTTTATTAGCAGCAATTTTTTCGACAATAATTTTTGCACAAAGTAAACAGCCAAAAATATTTTCACCTGAACCTGATTATAACTTTAAAGAGATTTTGGAAGGACAAACTGTTGAACATGAATTTGAAATTGTAAACCAAGGGGATGCTGATTTAATAATTAATGATGTGAAAGCATCATGTGGCTGCACAGCAGTTCAGCCTTCAAAAAAGATTTTAAAGCCTGGAGAAAAAACAAAAATTAAGATTGAATTTGATTCACGCGGAAGAATTGGTCCACAAAAAAAATATATTTATGTTTTTTCGAATGACCCTAAAACACCTCAATACAGATTATCTTTCGATGCAGTTATTGTTGAAAAGCTGATGGGTTCAAGCGATGGGAAAAATCCCAAATTAGTTTTAAGCAGTAATCAATTTAATTTTGGAGAAGTTGATGAAGGGAAAGTTGTAGAAGCAAAAATTGAATTTAAGAACGAAGGAAAAGGTGTTCTCGAAATAAATGATGTTAAAACTACATGCGGATGCACAGCTGTTTTGTTAAGCAGCAAAAAACTTCAGCCTGGAGAGACTGGAACCATTGGAATCAATTTAGATACATCAAATAGAATTGGTCAATTTGTAAGAACTGTAGCAATTTATTCGAATGACCCCGAACAACCTATTCATGTTATAACTTTATCAGCAATAATAAAGAAGAGAAAATAATGGCATGGTTTAAAAGAAAAAAAGAAAACATTTCACCTGAAAGCAAAAAAACTGATTTGCCCGATGGGCAATGGTCAAAATGTGAAGATTGCGGTGAAATCATTCACAACAAACAACTTGAAGTAAATATCTGGACATGTCCAAAATGTGGATATCATTTTAGAATTGGAAGCGAACAATATATTTCATTAATACTTGATAAAGGTTCTTTCAAAGAACATGATAAAAAAATGCGTTCAGCAGACCCGCTTCAATTTGAAGATACAAAGAAATATACCGAACGTGTTGAATCCACAATTAAAAAAACTGGCTTATATGATGCAGTAAGAACAGGTGTTGGGAAAATTGATGGGAAAAAAGTTGCTTTTGCATGCATGGACTTTAATTTTATTGGTGGAAGTATGGGTTCAGTTGTTGGAGAAAAAATTGCTCGCATAATTGATGTTGCATACGAAGAAAAAATTCCTTTGATAATTATCAGTCAAAGTGGCGGGGCAAGAATGATGGAAGGTGCATATTCATTGATGCAGATGGCAAAAACAAGTTCGCGGCTCGCTCGTCTTGCAGATGCAAAAATTCCTTACATTTCTGTGTTAACCGACCCCACAACTGGCGGCGTAACTGCAAGTTTTGCAATGCTTGGTGATGTCATAATTGCAGAACCAAAAGCATTGATTGGATTTGCAGGTCCAAGAGTAATTAAACAAACAATTGGAAAAGATTTGCCGGAAGGTTTTCAGAAATCAGAATTCTTGCTTGAAAATGGTTTTATCGATTTTATTGTCCCAAGAAAACAACTGAAAGAAAAATTATCGTTGATGTTAGATTATCTAACTTAATTTATGAATTAAATAATGTCAGAGGAAGAAATAAAAAATTATCTTGAAAAAAATGATAACATAATCTTTGCAATTTTTTTTGGAAGTTATGTCCAAAACAATTCTGTTTACTATAATGATATTGATATTGGGATATATACAAAAAAATCTTTTAGTCTTCTTGAATTAGGAGAAATTATTGCTCACCTCGAAATAATGACTGAGAAAAAAATTGACATTGTTGAACTGAATAATCTTTATCGAAAATCTCCTTTGCTTGCTTACAATATTATCTCTAACTGCAAAATTATTTTTGTTAGAGATACAAATGTTTTTAATCAGTTTAAAAAACTAACTTTTTTATTTTACTTTGATACTGAAAGATTAATAGAAGAAGGAAGAAAATCCTTGTTAAAAAGAATCGAAAACAATGAATTTGGAAAAAGAAAATGCTTGAAAGATTAAATCAATTAGAAACTAATTTGAACGAGCTCGAAAAAGTTAAAGAAGAATATAAAATTGATGATGTAAAAAAAGATTTAAGATTACAATGGATAATTAGATATGGGTTATTTGAATCAATACAAATTGTTATCGATGTTTCCTGTCATCTTGTCACAAAGTTAAACTTGGGCAGTCCAAAGTCATATTATGATTGTATTAAAAAATTAAATGATGAAAAAATCTTGAGTGATGATTTAACAGAAAAATTATATAGATTAATTGGGTTAAGAAATGTTTTAGTACATGAATATATTGAGATAGATATGGAGAAGTTATTTTATTATTTAGAAAACCTTAATGATTTCAGAAAATTTGTTAAAGAGGTTAAAGATATTTTATAAAAATCATTTTTTGAATTTATCTATCATCTTTTTAATGACCTCGAGTGTGTAATCTACTTCTTCAATTGTGTTTTGACTTCCAAAAGAAAATCGAATTGTGCCAGCAGCATCTTCTTCTTTATAACCAGAATTTAAAATTACATGAGAAGGTTTAAGTGTCCCAGAAGTGCATGCAGCTCCATTCGAAGCTGCAATGCCATTTATATCGAGAAACATTAACATTGCTTCTGCATCATTTTTATATTTTTCAGAAAGAAAGGTTATATTCAGAATATAGGGGAATGCATCTTCACCGCCGTTAATTTTGATATAATCTTTATCCAAAGATCTGATGCCTTTAATAAATTCATCTCGAAGTTTTTTAACATGTTCATAATTTTTTGTCATTTCCAATTTTGCAATTTTAACTGCTTCAGCAAGACCAACAATTCCAGCAACATTTTCTGTACCGCCTCTGCGATTCCTTTCCTGTGAACCGCCAAAAATTAATGGGGCTAATGGAGTTCCACTTTTTACAAAAGCAAAGCCTGTTCCTTTTGGACCATTAATTTTATGAGCTGAAGCAGTCAATGCATCAATTCCTAATTCATTAACATCAATTTTAATTTTACCAAAACTTTGAACAGAATCTGTATGAAAATAAATTTTTTTTTCTTTTACAATAAAATTGATTTCATTTATTGGATTAATGCTTCCAGTTTCGTTGTTGATATGAATTACAGAAGTTAAAGAACATTTATTGTCAAGTAAATTTTTTAAATCATTCAAAATAATTTTTGAATCTTTGTCGATGTCAACAAATTGAACTTCAAAACCATCTTTGGATAGTTCTTGGCATGTATCAAGAACACTGTGATGTTCTCCTTTAGAGGTTATAATTTTATTCCTTTTTGATTCTGCAAATTCAGTTTTAGCAATTCCTGTTAATACAAAATTATTTGCTTCAGTTCCACCGCTTGTAAAATAAATTTCTCCAGGTTTTGCATTGATAAATTCAGCAATTACTTCGCGTGCTTCTTCAATTGCAACTCTTGCCTTTCTTCCAAATGAATGAATAGAAGATGGATTACCAAAATGTTCAGTAAGATATGGTTTCATTTTTTCAAAAACTTCGGGACGAAGTTGAGTTGTTGCTGCATTGTCAAAATAAACTTTCATAATTTTTCTTTCTATCTTAAACTAACATCTCCATAATGAATTTTTTCTATTGTATCTCCAACTTTTAATACCAAAAATCCGTTCTCGTCAATATCATCAAATACACCGACTTTAATTTTATCATCAAAAACAACTTTAACTTTTTCGCCAATCATTTTGCATCGGTTGCGCCAGTCGTTTAATATTTTGTTTGGGTCATCTTTAATTAGTTGTAAAATATTTTCAAAATTGTTAAGAACTTCGCTTAGTAATTTTTCTCTGCTTACTATTGACTTAAATTCTTTCCTAACAGAAGTTGGTTGAATATCGTATTTGCCAGGGAAGTTTGGCTGATTAACATTGATCCCAATTCCAATAACTACTTTGTTAATCTTATTCCCTTTGGAAGTTGATTCAAGTAAAATTCCAGCAATTTTTTTCTTATTAACTAAAACATCATTAGGCCACTTTAGTTCAACATCGAACTGATATAAATTTTCTAATGATTGAGCCACAGAAAGACTGCTGCCAAGATTAATAAGGTTGACTTTTTTTTCTTTGAAATCTCCTTTTAGTAAAATAGAGAATGTTAAATTTTGTCCTGCATTGCTAACCCATGAGCGGTTTCTTCTTCCTCTTCCTTTGCTTTGATATTCGGCAAGGAGGACAGTTCCATCTCTGTTAAAATCTTTGTTAGTCAGCAATACATTATTTGTTGAATCGACCTCATCGCAATAAATAAAATTGCGGCCTATAAATTCAGTGTCGAGTTTGATATCAAATTCTTCGATATTAAACAATTTTACCTCCAACTGCTTGTTTATAAAATTGGCATATAATTCTGTCAAAAGTAAGTTTTTAACATAAAAGTTCAGAACAATCTGTCAATCTTTCAAATTTCTTTAGTGAATATAAAATTCTCATAACTTATTGAAAAATAATGAATTATAAGAAAATTGAATATCTGGCACACCTCTTGTAATTATAATGGCAAAAATTAATAAAAGAAGGAGGTGATAGCCATGACACTCGTAAGATTTGAACCTTTAAAAGAACTCGAAACCTTACATGACAGAATTCAAAGATACTTTGAAGATTTTGCAAATTTTGGCTTCTCCTTTACAGATAATTTCAATCCGAGAATTGATATCTCGGAAGACGACAATAATATCAATGTTGTTGCCGAAATTCCAGGTGTAAAAAAAGAAGATTTAAAAATTACATTGCAAGATAATATTTTGACAATAGAAG
>NZ_BAAJAO010000022.1:0-42833 GCF_057554405.1 Rosettibacter sp. KY25
AAAAGGAACTACATACGATGGCGTTAATGATGTTCAATGGAGATGGGTCTATGGTGATGATAAATTAGAACAAAGCCAACGTATCAGCAATGGTCCCGGAACTTATGTTTTCAAGAAAACTGATTATGGTTATAACTTAGAAGTTTCGATTCCTAAAACCCAAGCAGAACCTTACATGCCATTAAAAGAAGATCAAGAAATTGGTTTTGAAATATCTAATGCTGATAGAGATAATGGAGATAGAAATGATGTAAGACACTGGTGGACAACGGATGGCAATACATGGCGAAATGCTTCATTGTTTGGTACAGCTGTTTTGACAGGTAAAGTAACAAGTGTAAAATATGAACCAGCTTTAGTTAAAGATTATAAGTTAGAACAAAACTATCCTAATCCCTTCAACCCATCAACAAGAATTACATATTCATTGCCAAAAGATGATTATGTAAAACTTGCTGTATATGATGTTCTTGGAAACGAAGTTAAAGTTTTGGTAAATCAGTATCAAAGAGCTGGATTATATACAGTCGATTTTAATGCAAATAATTTAGCAAGCGGAGTTTATTTCTATAAACTTAATGCACGAGATGTAACTTTAACTCGTAAAATGATGCTGATAAAGTAAATTGCAGTAAAAGAGCGTCCACTTTTTTATGGTGGATGCTCTTGCTTTAAAAATTTTATTTTATATTGTGATGTCTAAAATCTCCTATGTAAATCTAAATCGAAATGAAAAAATCCGTTAAAAATTCTTATGATGAAAAAAGTTTATCCCCCTTAAAACGTAAGTTGTTCTGGTTAATTACTCTTTCATTTCCACTGTTATTTTTTGTTTTTGTAGAAATTTTGTTGCGATTAATAAACTACGGCGGAAATCTTAATTTGTTCATTGAAGTACCTGAAGGCTATGAAAATTTTTTAAGATGCAATCCTAATGTTGCAAGAAGATATTTTAACTATCAATCAATAATTCCAACCCCGCCAAAGCAATTAATGTTTAAGAAAAAACCTTCCAATGGATTTAGAATTTTTGTAATGGGCGAATCATCTGCTGCTGGATTTCCCTATGGCAATAATGTTTCTTTCCCGATGTTTCTAAAAAGAATGTTGAATAGAACTTTTCCAGATAAAGAAATAGAAATAATTAATATTTCTATGTCAGCCATTAATTCTTATGCATTGCTTGATTTAATAGATGAAATTGTTAACTATCAACCTGATGTCATTTTAATTTATACTGGGCATAATGAATACTACGGTGCTTTAGGTGTAGGTTCAACTCAATCTATTGGAAATTCAAGATGGTTCATTCGAACTTATCTGAACTTACAAAAGTTTAGAACATTTTTGTTGATACGAGATGTTATAAGCTGGATTAAAATTAAGCTCAGCGAAATTTTCAGCAGCAATAAAATAAAAACCCCAGCTTCTACTTTAATGGAAGAAGTTGTTGCCGAACAAGTAATTCCTTATAAAAGTTTATTGTATGAACAAGGGAAAAAACAATTTGAAGAAAATCTCGAGCAAATTATTAAAATTGCAAAATCACATAATATCAAAATTGTATTAAGTGAACTTGTAAGCAATTTAAAAGACCAAAAACCATTTATTTCTGTAAATGATAAATATGAAAGAGCCGACAGCTGCTTTAATAAAGCTAAATATTTTGAAAGCATTGGTAATTATGAAAAAGCAAAGGAATATTATATCAAATCAAAAGATTTTGATGCACTGCGGTTTAGAGCCCCAGAAGACTTCAATGAAATCATTCATACATTAGGAAAAAAATTTAGTGTTCCAGTAGTCCCGTTGATTGATTATTTTGAAAAAGAATCTCCGAATGAAATTATTGGAAACAACTTAATGCTCGAACATTTGCATCCTAATAAAGATGGTTATTTCTTAATTGCAAAAGCTTTTTATAATACTCTCAAGTCAAATAATTTTATAGATACTTTTTGGAATGATATAAATTTTGCTCAGGAAAAAAATTTTGGATTCACAAAATTAGATAGTGTGTATGCAGATTTAACAGTAAAGCGATTGAAAAATAGTTGGCCCTTTGTTCCTAAAAATAAATTGAATAACTTTTTTGATGAATTTATTCCATCAAATATTCTTGAAGAACTGTCAATCAAAGTCTTGAAAGATCCAGAATATAGTATTGAAACCGCACATCTCGATTTAGGCAAATATTATGAACAAAAAAATCAGCTCGATGAAGCTCTCAATGAATATTATGCATTGATTTGTTCTATCCCTCAAGAAGTAGAATTTCAAATTAATGCAGCTGCAGTTTTAATTAAAATGAAAAAATATGATTTAGCTTTTGATTTGCTGAAAAATTCACTTTCATATAAAAAAACTTCTTTTGCATATAAATGGCTTGGACAAATAGAATTATTAAGAAATAATTATCCACAAGCAATCAACTATTTAAAAAATGCTAATATGAATGACTCGCAAGTGATTTTTAATTTAAGCAGAGCTTATTATTATAACAATCAGATTTTAGAAGGTGATAATTATTTTTATTTGCTTCAAAATATTGCACCAACGTCCAGGTATTATACTTACTTGTCTAAATTAAGAATGTTAATTAAGAATAATATTCCAATTCCCAAAATAGAAATTAATTAACCGTCAATTATGCATAAAAATTGTTTATTATTATTGATATACTTTTTCAACTAAGAATTAAAAATAAAATTTGCTTATGTTGTTCTTATTCTGAATATAAACTTCTTATCAATTTATTGGATTAAAAAAATCACATTAAAGAGGTCAAAATGAAATACGGCTATTTTGATGATACTCAAAAAGAATATGTAATTACTCGTCCTGACACACCACTGCCATGGATTAATTATTTAGGAACAGAAGAATTTTTTGGAATTATATCAAACACTGCAGGAGGATATTGTTTTTATCGCGATGCAAGAAAGTTAAGATTAACACGTTATCGTTATAATAATATTCCAATGGACAGCAATGGAAGATATTTATATGTAAAAGATGGTGAAGTTGTGTGGAATCCAATGTGGAAGCCAATGCGAGTTTCGTTAGATAAATATGAATGCAGACACGGATTGGCTTACACAAAAATTACTTCACAAAAAAATAATCTTGAAGTTTCGATTCTTTATTTCATTCCAATTGGCAGCAGAAATGAAATATGGCATGTTCAATTAAAAAATAATTCTGACAAAACAAAAAATATAAGGCTGTGGAGTTTTGTTGAATGGTGTCTTTGGGAAGCTTATGATGATATGACAAACTTTCAAAGGAATTATTCAACTGGTCAGGTAGAAATTGAAGATGGAACAATTTTTCACATAACAGAATATCGAGAACGAAGAAATCATTATGGTTATTTTGCATGCAGCGAAAAAGTTTCTGGATACGACAGCAGCCGAGATGCATTTGTTGGTTTGCATTATGGACTTGAAGCACCTCAAGCAGTTATAGAAGGAAATTGCAGAAACAGCACTGCTTACGGCTGGCTTCCAATTGGTGTTCATCAAATTGATTTAGAAATTCAGCCTGGAGAATCTAAATCTATAAATTTCATTTTAGGTTATGCAGAAAATCCAGATGATAAAAAATATCTTGATAATGGCAAGATACGCAAAGATGAATTTGAACAAGTAAAAACAAAATTTTTGAAAACTGAAAATGTTCTCAGTGCATTTGATGAATTAAAAAATTATTGGGAAAATTTATTATCATCATACAAAGCAGACACACCTGATAAAATTGTAAATCGTATGGTCAATATCTGGAATCAATATCAATGCATGGTTACATTCAATATGTCTCGTTCAGCATCATTGTATGAATCTGGAATTGGCAGAGGAATGGGCTATAGAGACAGCAATCAGGATATTCTTGGATTTGTTCACATGATTCCATCAAGAGCACGTCAACGAATTCTTGACCTTGCATCAACTCAACTTTCTGATGGAACATGCTATCATCAATATCAACCTTTAACCAAAAAAGGGAACACAGAAATTGGAGGCGGATTTAATGATGACCCGCTCTGGTTAATTTTATCAACAGCAGCTTATATTAAAGAAACAGGGGATAAAAGTATTCTAAATGAAAATTGTGGTTATGCAGATATTCCAGAATCAAAAGCAACTTTACTGGACCACCTGCATCTTTCACTTCAATATACATTGAATAATAGAGGACCACATGGCTTGCCTTTGATTGGTCATGCAGATTGGAATGATTGTCTTAATCTTAATTGCTTTTCTACAACTCCTGGAGAAAGTTTTCAGACAGCGGGACATATTGAAAACGACAGAGTTGCAGAATCCGTCATGATAGCAGGTCTATTCTGCAAAGCATGTGATGAAATGGCAGAACTACTTAAATTTATTGGCAAAACAGAAGAAGCAGAAAAATATTTGAACCATGCCGAAGAAATGCGCAAAACAATTTATGAATACGGCTGGGATGGAGAATGGTTTTTGAGAGCTTACGATGCATTTGGAAGAAAAATTGGTTCAAAAGAAAATGAAGAAGGGAAAATATTTATTGAAAGTCAGGGCTGGTGTGTTCTTGGCAAAGTTGGTTTAGAAAATGGTTATGCTCAAAAAGCTCTTGATAGTGTTAAAAAATATCTTGCTACACCAAATGGAATTATATTACAACAGCCAGCTTATTCTAAATATTATGTTCATCTTGGAGAAGTTAGTTCATATCCTCCAGGGTACAAAGAAAACGCAGGAATATTTACTCATAATAATACCTGGATTCAAATTGCGGAAACAATGCTTGGAAGAGGTAATCAAGCAATGGAATATTATAAAAGTATTTGTCCACCAACAAAAGAAGAACAAATTGATATTTACAGAGCCGAACCTTATGTTTATAGTCAAATGACTGCAGGAAGAGATGCTCCAACTTCTGGTGAAGGAAAAAATTCATGGTTAACAGGAACAGCTGCATGGTCTTTTGTTGCAATATCTCAATATATCCTGGGAATCCGTCCAGATTTTGATGGATTAATTATTGACCCCTGCATCCCAGATGATTGGGATAAATTTAATGTTACAAGAAAATTTAGAAACAGCATTTATAAAATTACAATTTCTAATCCAGATAAAATTAACAAAGGTGTAAGAAGTCTCTATCTTGATGGAAAACTATTAAGTAGCAATAAAATACCAGATTTGAATGATGGAAAAATTCACAATGTAGAAGTGATTTTAGGTTAATATTAATAAAATTAAAGATTGCAAAGCAGAGATGTTTATTTTTCCATCTCTGCTTTTTTTATTTAATTAAAATGAGGATAACATGGAATCAAAAAGTATTTCAAGAGAAATGATAACTATTTTGTTATTATCGTTGCTTTTAAGTCTGTTGGTGATGATTGCAAGTTTTTGTGGAGTATTTATTAAAGAAACTTATTCAAGAGAAGTAAGATATTTTGCTGTTCAGGGAATAGGTCAGGATTTTGTCAATTTAGTAATAGTTTCTCCAGCTTTAATTATTTCTTCTTTTTTGTTTTATAAAAAGAACAAAGCTGCAATGTTTATATGGAGCGGCATAATTTTATACTTGATTTACTCTTATACAATTTATTGTTTCTCTATGCATTTTAATTTTCTGTTTCTAATTTACTGTGGAATATTTGGTTTGTCGTTTTATTTATTTGGATATTATTTCATAACGCAGTTGAAAAAAGAAAATAATTTTGCACTGAATAATTCATTAATAAAAATCACCAGCAGTTTTTTTATTCTGCTTTCAGCTTTATTCTACTTTATGTGGTTATCAGAAGTTATTCCTGCACTGATAAAGAATGAGATTCCCAAAAGTGTATTGGAAAATGGAGTTGCAACAAATGCAGTTCATGTGCTAGATATTTCAATATTTTTACCAGCATTAATTATAACTGCAATAATGTTAAATAAAAGAAAATTAGCAGGCTTCATTTTAACTCCTGCGTTTTTAACATTCAGTCTTTTTATGTGTATTGCAATAATTGGAATGATGATTACCATGAATATTAATGGATTTGAAACAGAATTATCAGTTGTTGTTATTTTTTCAATTATTACTTTTTTCTGTCTTTTATTGCTTTTAATATTTTTGAAAAGTATGAAAAATGATTTTGGTAATTAATTGAAATAAGAGGAGCTCATGAAATTAAAATTATTTTTTCTTACTTATCTATTAATCTTATTGAATGGATATACATCTGCTCAAATAACAGAAATTGAATCAAAACTTCGAAGTAGAAGTGCAGATACAACAAAAGGATGGAAGAGCGGAGGAATAGTTTCAATTAATCTATCATTAACATCATTAACTAACTGGGCTGCAGGCGGGCAAAATTCTTTTTCTGTTAATGGTTTTTATAGTCTGTTTATGAATTATAAGAATAATAATATCTCATTGGATAATATGCTTGATATAGGATATGGAATTTTAAAACAGGGTCAGGATTCGGATTACAGAAAAACTGATGACAGATTTGATTTCCTTTCTAAATATGGAAGACAGGCATTTAATAATTTTTATATTTCTGGATTGTTCAACTTTAAAACTCAAATGACAATCGGGAAAGATTATTCTAAGGATAAAGCAAAAATATCTAATTTTCTTTCGCCAGCATACTTAATTGGTGCATTAGGAATTGACTTTAAGCCAAATAATTATGTAAGCACATTTTTTGCACCTTTAACTGGAAAGATTACAATTGTTAAAGATCGGGATTTGGCAAATGCAGGCGCCTTTGGTGTTGAAAAAGCAGTTTACGATAACACTGGAAAAATTATAAGAGAAGGCAGAAATACAAAAAGAGAATTTGGTGGTTATGCTCGATTAATATATACAAGAAATAATTTTGAAAGCGAATTACTTAAAAACATTTCTATTACTTCTAAAATTGATTTCTTCTCGAATTACATTCATAAACCGCAAAACATTGATATTAGCTGGGAAACTTTAATTACTTTGCGGGTTAACAAATACATTGCAATTAATATTAATTCTCATTTAGTTTACGATGATGATGTTTTAGTAGCAATCGATAAAAATAATGATGGAATTGTAGAAAGATATGGACCACGAGTTCAATTTAAACAAATAATTGGACTAGGATTTTCTTACAAGTATTAGCAAATTATAATTCGATTTCTTTATGAGTTTTATTTAAGCAAAATAGTATTGATATACTTTGGTTAATTAAGTTTATTCTTAATAATCTTTTTAGTGATTTATTAAAAAGAGGGGGGAAGGACAATGAATATTGTTAAAGAATTTAAAGAGTTTATTTCAAGAGGAAATGTTATTGATATGGCTGTTGGAATTATCATGGGGGCAGCATTTGGAAAGATCGTGTCTTCATTGGTCGGTGATGTAATATTACCTCCAATCGGTGTTTTAATTGGAGGTGTTGATTTTTCAAATTTATCGATAGTTATTAAAGAAGCTAAAGAAAATTCACCTGCAGTTGTAATTGGCTATGGTAAGTTTATTCAAACACTTGTGGATTTTCTTATTATTGCTTTTGCAGTCTTTTTAGGTGTTGTAAAACCAGTAAATGCACTTAAGAAAAAAATAGCAGAATCACCAAAACCAGAAACTGCACCATCAAAAGAGATAATTCTTTTGACTGAAATTAGAGATTTATTAAAAAAGTAATAAAGATGATTTAATAAAAATCTTGTAAATGATTATTTGCTTTAAGAAAAATTTATAACTTTTTTAAATATAACTTCTTTAATTAATCTATTACTTAATCAGTTTTGGAAATTTATCTTCATTGCTAAGTTTATATCCAATATCAAAAAGCATTTGAACTTCTTCAACCATTCCGCTTAAATCCCAATCGGAGTTAAATTCATCAGTTACTTTATGATAATTATTTTTATTCCATTCTCTTGCAGCTTTTTGGATGTCTTTTTTCCCATCTAAAGATTCAATTCCATGTCGAATATAAATTGCTGGGATGCCAGCTTTGACAAAATTATAATGGTCTGACCTGAAAAATCCTCCGCTTTCCGGATTGGGGTCTGGTTTTACAATTTTTCCTCTTCTTTCAGCTTCTTCTTTAATGTAATTATCAAGTTCGGATTGACCATATCCCAGCACAGCTATGTCTTTTGTTCTACCAAAGATATTCAATCCATCAAGATTAATTACTGTAACAATTTTATTCAATGGTATAATGGGATTTTTTACATAATATTCTGAACCCAATAAACCCTGTTCTTCAGCGGTCAAAGAAAGAATTGCAATTGAGCGTTTGGGTTTATCATTTAATTTAGAAAAAGCTTCTGCTATTTGGAGAATTCCTGCAACACCAGTAGCATTATCTCTTGCACCATTAAAAATACTGTCCCCTTTCAATGAAGAATCGTAACCAAGATGGTCCCAATGTGCCATGTAAAAAACGAATTCATCAGCTCTTTCTTTACCCGGTAATATTCCAAGTACATTTCTTGTTTTAATGTGATTAATTTTGTTTTTAATTGTAAACGAAGTTGTAAGTCCAAGAGATTTTGCTTTGAAACCTCTTTGAGAAGCTTTTTTTAATTTATCGTCTAAGTTTAATCCTGCGAGATTAAAAATTTCTTTTGCTTTATTAAATGTAATCCACCCTTCAAATTTGCAGCGCGAAAAGTTTTTGTCTTTTTCTTCATTGAAAAATTGAGGACCAACTCTTCCATTCTTTACAACTTCCCATGGATAACTTGCAGCATTTGTTTCATGAATTATAAAAACTCCTGCGGCACCCTGTCTTGCTGCTTCTTCGTATTTATAAGTCCATCTTCCATAATAAGTCATAGCTCTGCCATTAAACAATGATGAATCTTTTGTTGCATATCCAGGGTCGTTCACCATTACTAATATGATTTTGTCCTTTACATTGATTCCTTCAAAATCATTCCAGTTATATTCTGGAGCATTAATTCCATAACCTGCAAAAATTATTTCAGTAGGATCAATTTGGATTTTCTCTGTAACTCTTCTTGTAACTGCAACAAAATCATCAGCGTAATTAAGTTTTACTTTTCCATTTTTTCCTTTAATTATAATTTCAGAATCAACAGAAGGAGTTAGTTCAACAAGATTAATTTCTTGAATATAGCTTTTGCCATCGGCTGGTTTTAATCCTAATTTTTTGTATTGTTCAACTAAATAGTTAATTGTTTTTTCTTCGCCTTCATGACCAAGAGACCTGCCTAAGAATTCATCTGATGCTAAAATTTTTATGTGTTCAGAAAGATTTTTTTCGTTAATGAAATTTCTTGCTTCTTCAAGATTGTTTGATGAACATGATACAATAAGAAGGACTAGAAAGGCAAAATAAATTTTCATTTTTATCTCGACCATTTGTTTTTTCGAAATTTAATATAAAAGAACCAGATTAGATTTCAAACTATTTTTAATGATTATTAATTATTCATGAATTATTTTCGATAATAAAAACAAAAAGAGGTATGGTAATGAGAATTAAATTTAGTTTTCTAGTTTTTATTTTGATTTTAGTTTTAGAATCATGTGCTACTGTAATAAATACTACTACACAAAATATTGAGATAAAAACAAATCCACCTAATGCAAAAATTACAATTGACGGAAAAAAATTTGGAACGACGCCTCAATCTGTAAATCTTGAAAGAGGCTCGAATCATGTTGTAAAACTTGAACTTGATGGATATGATACTTATGAAACTCAGATTACAAGAAAAATTTCAATCTGGTTTTGGGGGAATGCTTTTAATGGATTTTTGCCGGGAATGATAGTTGACATGTTCACTGGTTCAATGTATAATTTATTGCCGGAATCAATTAATGTAGAACTTCAGCAGGCAAAATCTGAACCTGCAAAGAAAAGATAATTTCTTAACAATAATCCATAAATATTTTTCTGTATTTTTGATATAAAAAGTCATCTTCTGGCACAGCACCTTCTATCATACAAATTTCTGCTGCAAACTCGTTTGCTAATTTATTTATGCTGAACAAATCCATTTGTAATAGATAACCAATGCATAGGATTGCTGCAAATGCATCACCTGCCCCAACTGTATCAATTACTTTGTTTGCTCTGGCTTTGTAGTGTGACAAATTATTTTTATCGTAAAGAATTGCTCCTTCATTTCCAAGAGTTATGCTTAACAAATCAATATTAAATTTATTGCATAAATTTTTCATTGCTAATTCATCATTCATTTCCATGTTCAAAATTTTTTTAATCTTTTGGAACTCTTCATAATTTATTTTGACAACATTACTCACTCTTAAAGCTTCTTGAATCATTGTATCGTTGAAAAAATTATGCCTCAAATTCAAATCGCAAAAATACTTTATGTTTTTCCCAAATAATGATTGAATTGTATTTCTTGAAGTAGTGCTTCGTTGTGATAAAGTTCCGAAATATAAAATATCAGTATTGTTTTCGATTGTGTTAATAATTTCTTCGTTTAATGTTAAAAAGTCATAGCAGCATTCAGGTGAAATTGTAAAATGTGGGATTTTATTCTCATCTAATTCTACTTTAACAGTTCCAGTTGGATGAGCTTTATCAATAGAAATTAATTTTGTATCAAATCCAATTGAATTAAGATAGCTTAAAATTTCTCTTCCATTTTCGTCGTTGCCAACACTTGAAATGAAATTTGCTTTGCCTAAAATTTTCCAGACATGAAAAATAAAATTAAAGGGTGCTCCTCCCAGCCTTTTTCTGTCTGGATAAACATCATAAAGAATTTCTCCTATTGCGGTGATATTACAATTCATAAAATTCCTCTCATTTAATAAACTAAAGAAATTATTGAAAAAGTAATATTATTTCTTAACAAAGTATTAAGTTTGTTGTAAGAAAAAAAGAGGTTATTTATGAATGCTAAAATAAATAATAAAAAAAATGATAAACATACACTTCCTGCTTACTTCAACCCATGGCATCATGTTGAGTATGGCAATAATGCACCTGAAATTGTCAATGCAATTATTGAAATACCTCAGGGTTCAAAAGGGAAGTATGAGCTTGATAAAAAAAGTGGATTGCTTAAACTTGATAGGGTTCTTTTTTCTGCAGTTTATTATCCTGCAAATTATGGATTTATTCCACAAACAATTAGTGATGATGGCGACCCGCTTGATATTCTTGTTTTGTCTTCAATTGATGTTGATCCACTTTGTATTATTGAAGCAAAAGTTATCGGTTTAATGCGAATGGTTGATGATAATGAAAAAGATGATAAAATAATTTCTGTTGCAAAGAATGATATATCACTCAATTACATAAATGAATTAAAAGATTTGCCTCCGCATACTACAATTCAGCTGAAAAGATTTTTTGAAGATTATAAAAAATTGGAACATAAGCATGTGATAGTAGAAAAATTTTTTGGAAAAAAAATCGCATTCAAAGTTGTTAATAGTTCAATAAGGCGATATAAAAAAGAATTTGGATTGAATGAATAAATAGCGATTAACTTCAGGGTTAATCTTTAGTTTGTTCTGCGATTGAATATGTAATCAAGAAATTTTTGATGCTTTATATTTCCAGTATAAGTAGAAAGGCAAACCGCTTGATATTAGAATTAATCCCATCATTGCATCCTGGGTATCGGAAAAGATTGAGTTAATTAGAAATAAAAATGCTGCACAAACAAAGATTAAAGGAGTGTAAGGATAACCCCAAACTTTATAAGGTCTTTTTTCTTCGGGCATTTTTTTTCTGAGAATAATTATTCCAAATGCACCAAGCATGTAAAAAAGCCATGATGCAAACATTACATAATCTGTAATTGTATCAAATGTGCCGGAAAGTACAAGCACGCATGACCAGATTCCTTGAACTATTAGAGCAATATGAGGTGTTCCAAAACTTGGATGAACTTTGCCAAGACTTTTGAAAAATAAATTAGCTCTTGCCATTGCAAACGGAACTCTTGCAGTGGCAAGTATGCTTCCATTTAATGCACTGAAAGTAGAAACTATAACAATTAATGAAATTATAGAACCACCTTTCAATCCAAAAACTTTTTCTGCTGCAGTAGCGGCTACTAAAGGGGATTTTGCCATTTCATTTATTGGCAAAACATAAAGGTAAGCTAAATTGATTAGAACATACACAAATATTACTATCAGCACGCCAAACAATAAACCAAGCGGAACATTTCTTTGTGCATTTTTTACTTCTCCAGATACAAAAGTTAAGTTGTTCCATGCATCATATGCCCAGAATGCTCCTGCAAATGCTAATCCAATTACACTAAAAAGATTTTTCGATGTAGCAGGAGGGATGTTAAAATTTGTGTAAATGTTTGATACGCTGCCATTTCCAAATAAAAAGAGAATCAATGCAAAGATAATTATGACTGCAATTTTAATGTAAGTCAAAATTGTTTGAACAGTTCCGCCAAAAATTACTCCAATATAGTTTACAGAAGTCAAAATAATTATAGAAAGAATTGCAACAGTTTTTGTCCCAAAATCTACAAAGGGATATATTTTTCCTACAAGTGGAAAATAAAAGGAAAAATTCTGCCAAGCTTCAGGAAGTTGAAATAATTTTATAAAATAGCCAATATATTCTGCAAAGACATAAGCTATAGCAGCCTGACTTCCAGTTTGAATTACAGATAAAATTGACCATCCGTAAATGTAAGCAGTAAAATCTCCATACATTTTTCTGAAATAAACATATTGACCTCCTGTTGCATCAATCATTCCAGAAATTTCTGCATTAACAAATGCTCCAATTAATGTAATCAATCCTGCAGCAATCCAGATTAAAATTAATAATTCAGGAGAACCCAATTGTTCTGCCATTGTTGAAGGTTTTCTAAATATTCCAGAACCAATCATAGAACCTGCAACAATCATGATTGATGCAGTAAGACTTAGTCCGCGAATTAAATCTGTCTTTTTATTTTTTTGTGTCATATTATCAAAAAAATTTGCGGCAAAATAATTGATTGAATTTCTAATCTCAAATATTCAGCAATAAAAAGTTTTCTTTGAAATTAGATTTACTAAACATTTTGGACATAGCTTAACTTTTATTAGATTTCCATACAAAATTTTAAACTAACCTTAAATACCTCTTTTTTATATGGAAAAAATAGAATCCTTATACATAATGGAGAGTGCTTAGTGGAAACATACCTATTTTTTCTAATTATCTTATTTATACTTGCCATCTCTGATTTAAGTGTTGGTGTTGCTAATGACGCAGTAAACTTTATTAATTCTGCAATGGGTTCAAAAGTATCATCACGAAAAGTTATTTTAATTTTTGCATCTGCAGGAGTTTTAATAGGAACTTTGTTTTCAAGCGGAATGATGGAAGTTGCACGAAAGGGAATTTTCAATCCTTCAATGTTTACTTTTCCAGAATTAATATTTGTTTTTTTGGCAGTGATGTTTGTTGATGTTTTGTTTCTCGATTTATTAAATACTTTTGGATTACCTACTTCGACAACAGTTTCTATGATTTCTTCTCTTTTGGGTGGAAGCGTAGCAATGTCTTTCATTAAAATATTTGAGTCAAATAAAAATATAGATGAGATTGTAAATTATATTAATGTGGTAAAAGTTACGGGAATTTTTTCTGCAATTTTTATTTCTGTTATTATTTCATTTACAGCAGGTACTGTCATTCAATATTTATCACGCTTGTTATTCACATTCAATTATGAAAAAAGATTGAAACGTTATGGTGCAATCTGGGGCTCGATTGCTTTGACTTCTATAGTCTATTTTATTTTTGTTAAAGGAATTAAAGGGACATCTTTCCTTTCAGACGAATTTGTTCATTGGGTGATTCAAAATTCTATTGCTGTTCTCTCCATTAATTTTGTCATCTGGGCTGTAATTCTTGAAATAATTATTTTATTTACAAACATCAATATTCTTAAACCTATTGTTCTGATTGGTACAATGTCCTTAGCATTAGCATTTGCTGCTAATGACCTTGTAAATTTTATTGGTGTTCCGCTTGCAGGATTGAGTTCTTATCAAATTGCAGTAAAAAGTTCTAATCCATTTACAACAACTATGGAGGGCTTGCTTCAGCCTGCTAAAACTAATCCATTGATTCTTCTTGCTTCAGGATTCATAATGATTTTAACAATATCATTAAGTAAAAAAGCTCAAACAGTTACAAAAACAGAGATAAATCTTGGAAGACAATTTGATGGTTATGAAAAATTTGATTCTTCACCAATTGCTCGTTCAATTGTGAGAGTGAGTATATCATTAGGAGAAAAAGTTAGAAGTATTATCCCGAATAAAATTTATAAAAAAATCAACAAACGGTTTGATACAGATAAAATAGATAAACATAACAAAAAAGACCGTCCTGCTTTTGACTTAATTCGTGCTACTGTAAATCTTATGGTTTCAAGCAGTTTGATTTCTTTGGGAACAGCATACACACTTCCTCTTTCAACTACTTATGTTACTTTTATGGTAGCAATGGGAACATCATTTGCTGATAGAGCATGGGGAAGAGACAGTGCTGTTTACAGAGTAAATGGAGTAATAACAGTAATTGCAGGCTGGGTATTAACGGCTTTTATTGCTTTTCTTATGGCTGTCGTTTTTACCACAATTTTATATTACGGTGGATTAATAGCTGTAATCGCAATATCCATTCTTGCATTTTATGTAATCATTAGAACTACTTTATTTCATAAAAAAGCTGAGAAAAAAATCCGTAAGAAAGAACTTGTTTTCAGCGGCGACGGCATTGACAAGTATTCATTTGTTGATGATATAAATCAATATTTTAATCATGCAATTAATATTTATGAAGAAGTTTACTCTGGATTAACAAGCGAGAAAAGAAAACAACTTAAGAAAGCAGTCAAACAATCAAAAGAACTTGAAGAACAGAGTGAAATAATTATCAGAAAACTTCTTTCTTTGATTCACTATTTAGATGATGATTATCATGAAGATGCTGATGTAGGCAAAGTAATTTCATCGTTTAGAGAAATATCTGATTCATTAATAGAAATTTCGAAAATTTCTTTTGAACATATTGACAATAATCATACAGGATTAGCTAAACAACAAAAAGAAGATTTCAAGCAATTAAGAAATTTATTGATTAATCTTCTTGAAGACTCAGCGAAAAAAATATCTAAAAAAGATTCTTCTAAAATTGACGAACTAAATGATTTAATTCATGAATTAAAAAAATTGCTTAAAAAGACAAGCAAAAATCAAGTTTCTCTTATCAAAGATGGAGCCGCAAAACCCAGAACAAATTTATTGTTCCTTAATATTTTATTTAAGACAGAAAATGTTGTCAACAGCATTTCAACGATATTAACCTTTATGAAACATGTAAACAGCCAGAAAGAAAAAACATACTGAAATTTCTTGAAGACAATTTTTTCACAAATTAAATTTTTATGAAAATAAGATTCCCGAAACTTCATAATCAAATTGTAATTGGTTTAATACTTGGGGCACTCTTTGGTTCGCTGTTCAAAGTGAATACTCATCGAATTGAAATTAAATATTTTGTTAATAATGAACCACAGATTTCAGTCATTGAAAAGTGGGAAAAGTTAATTTTTGTTATAGGGAATGATTCAACTTTCTTCAATTCAAATCAACAGTTGGAAATAATTAATTATTTCAATAAGGTAAAAGGAAATAATCCTGAAATTATAGCAGAAAAATATTTTTCTCTGAATGAAAACAAAGTTGAATTAAAAAAATCATTTCGAAATATTATCTTAATCAGCAAAGAAAAAACTATAGCTCAATCAATAAAATGGATTGGCGAAATTTTTATTAAGCTGCTCAATATGATTGCAGTTCCACTTGTGCTTGCATCTTTGATTGTTGGAGCTGCAAGTCTTGGCGACATTAAAAAATTTGCTCGCATTGGTGCTAAGACTATACTGCTTTATATTTTTACAACAGCTGTTGCAATTACTCTTGGCTTAATAGCTGCAAATGTGATTCGTCCCGGCGAAATTATGAATCTTCAAACTAAAGAAAGATTATTATCAATTTATGATACAGATATAAAATCAAAAATTCAGACAGATTTTGATTTCAGTATTTCGAAAATGCTTGTCGATATCGTTCCGCGAAATCCTTTTTATGCAATTGCAAATTCAGAAATGCTGCAGATTGTATTCTTTGCTGTAATGTTTGGCATGGTTTTGACAATTATTAAAAAAGAAAAAGCAGAACCTGTAATTAATTTCTTTGATGGATTAAGCGAAGTTATGATAAAGTTTGTTGATATTGTTATGTTGATAGCACCAATAGGAGTTTTTGCACTTATATCAGCAACAGTTTCAGAATTTGGTTTTGATATTCTTCAGACACTTATCTGGTATTCATTGACAGTTTTAATTGGTTTGATAATTCATGCATATGGCACATATTCGATAATATTAAAGTTTTTTTCAAAAATAAATCTCAAAGAATTTTTCAAAAACATGAAACGTGTTCAAATAGTTGCTTTTACTACAAGTTCGAGTGCAGCAACATTGCCGGTAAATATGGAAGTGTGTCAGGATAATTTGCGAATATCAAAAAGCATAACAAGTTTTGTGCTTCCTCTTGGTGCTACAATTAACATGGACGGAACTGCTTTATATCAGGGAGTAGCTTCTGTTTTTATTGCACAAGTTTTTGGAATGGATTTGAATATTGTTCAACAATTGACAATAGTATTTACAGCTGTGCTTGCTTCAATTGGTACAGCACCTGTGCCTGGTGTTGGAATTATAATGTTAATTGTAATTTTAAAATCCGTTGGAATACCAGAAGAAGGGATTGCATTAATTATGGGCGTAGATAGAATTTTGGATATGTGCAGAACAGTTGTTAATGTTACAGGGGATGCGGTAGTAGCTACTGTGATTGCTTCTTCAGAAAATGAAATTAATAAAGATTAATTTCTTTTTGATTTTAAAGCTCCAGCCAAACCTTCATAGGCAATTAATTCTGCATCAATTGAACCAATAAGCACTTTTGTTTTTACTTTAACAGGAATTTTTAAGTCATCATCTGTAAGCCAAATTATAATTGAACCCTCGCTTTTAAATAAACCGCCTTCTTTGACTACTGGCTCAAGAATAATGCAATTAAAAGTTCCAGCTGTAACACTAACTGATTCTTTGCCGCGGTAAATAACTTCAAGAGGATAAACTTTATCTTTATAAAAATTTTCGAGATAAATTTTATCATCTATTTTCATTTTTGAATAATCAAATGTTCGTGCAAGATAGAAAGCCGAAACAATGTCATTAACATATTTAGGAATATCATAAGAACCTTCTGTTGTAATAGCTCTTCCTTTTCTCTGGTCAAAAAAAGCTGAAAAATCTCTCGAATATTTTCCTTCACGTATGTGTTGTTCAAATCGCCATGGAAAAATTCCTTCGACATCAATATATGTTTCATATCGGTCTCTAACTTTATAAAATAAATCGAATGCTGGAACAGAACTTACTTTGAAAACAACATTGTAAACATCTCTGCCAGCTATTTTAACTATTTTGGGTATTGAAAATTCTGCAACACCTGCAGTTATAAATCCATATTTCACATCAAATATTAATTTTTCTCCCTGCCTGAAAGCTTTGTTTTCAATTTTTCTGAAATTGTCTTTTTGAGCAAACAAAATTGTTGTCGAAAGCAGCAGAACATATAAAATAATTTTTGGAGAGAAGTAAAAATTTTTTTGAAAATTATTTGAGTAATTTGATTCAGAGAAAAAGATTTTAAAATGTTCGTAATATTTTTTTAGTAAGTGGAAATTCATATCAAGCCTGTTAATGATTACTTAATATTTTTTTTACTGCTTCAAATACTTCCTCAACTTCTATTGTGTCCATGCAATTATTTTCTTTTGTAGAGTCATAGCAATTTATTTTCGGCTTAAAAATTATTCTTTTATTTGTGTAAGGTCCCCATCTTTCTTCAGAACATGTAACAATATTTGGATAAAACCCGATTACAAATTTTCCAAGAGCAGCAGCAATGTGAATTGGTCCTGTAGAATTTGCAATCAATAATTTACATTTATCAATTAATGCAATTAATTCTGACAGATTTAATTTGCCAGCAAAGTTTTTTGTTTTCTCGCTTACAACAAGAGATTGGCATAGTTCCTTTTCATCTTTGTTACCTGTGATTAAAATCTCAACATCAAATTCATCAGAAATTTTTTGGGTAAGTGCTTTCATTTTATTAACAGGGAAATCTAAAGAACTACCACCACTTCCCGGATGAAGTATTATTATACTTTTTTGGCTTGAAATATTTTTTGATTTAAGTAATTCATTTACTCTTTCAATGCTTTCAATTGAAGGTCTAAGTCCAAACTGAATATTATGTGGATTTACATTTTCATCAATGCCAATTTTTTTCAGCAAATGGACATTATATTCAAGTTCATGGTATTTAGCATCTTTGCGATGTTCATAAACTTTTTTGTTGAATAAAAAAGAATACCATCGATATCCTGTTCCAATTCTTATTTTGATTTTAGATAAAAAAAGAATCAATGCTAATCTGAAAGTTGGATAAGCAATTATGCAAACATCAAATTTGTTTTTGAGCAGTTTAATATTTTCCCAAATTAATGCTTTCCTATTTTTTTCTTTGAGGATTATAACTTCATCAACAAAAGGATTATTTTTAGCGAGAGCACTTGTATAATCTCGAAGTAAAAAACTAATTCTGGATTCTGGAAAATGTTTTTTAACAATTGAGCAAAGAGGGAGTGTAAGAACAACATCGCCAATTCTGTCAGTTCGTGCAATTAGAATATTTTTGGGTTTATTCATTTTTTTGATACAAAAGGATTATCTTTAATAAAATAACGCCAAGGCAAATCTACAGATTTTTTAATTCCTATTCTTTTGGATATTTCAATTTGACTTCTCTTAATTTCGGGCTGATATAAGATGAAAATTTCATCTTCAGTCAAAAGAGTTCCATTTTCTTTACGTGTTATGTTGAATGCTTGGCAAATCTTGGCGGGACCATTGGTTAGATTGATTTTTTCTTTTTCAGAAATAATTTTTTTGCCAAAGCGGTTTAATGCCATCAATTCTAATCCTTCGATTGGTTCCATTGCGCGAAGAAGAACAGCAGTGCCATCATCAATTTTGCCAGTTACGACATTTGAACAGAAATGCATCCCATAAGTAAAATAAACATAAAGTTTTCCGCCTCCTTGAAACATAATTTCGTTGCGTTTCGTTTTTCCGTTAAAAGAATGAGCTGCTTCATCCACTCTTCCATCATAAGCTTCAACTTCAACAATCTTACCGATTAAAAATTTATCTTTGATTTTGCGGACAAATAATTTGCCCAATAATTCAATTGCTACAGTATGAACATCTCTTGTATAAAATTCGAGTGGGAGTTTGAGTTTAGAGTAATTAAGCATAATATTTTATAAACAAGTCAGTTGATAAAAGTATGTTTTTATTGAAAACATTTAGAATTATAATTTGACATCATTAAGATTATTGTTGTTGATGTAGATAGTAAAATTATTAATTTTAGATTCCTCTTTTAATAATTTTAATGTTGTTACTTGTGAATTAGTTAAATATTTTTTTGAAAACCTGAGACTGCTGGTTAATTTCAAAATAGGAACAACTTTGTATTTTTTGTTTTCAATTATAACATCTTCAAGATTGGAAAATAAAATCATCTTTACCAGCCCATCTTTAATATCACCTAAAGAAGGAAGTAAGTTATTTTTGCTATGTTTTGCTTCAGTTAAAGTAACTATTTTATCTATTTTAGAAATTTCATCACATGTTAAATAATAATAGCCTCCTAAATAATTTTTAATGGTTAAAGTAGCTTTTAATCCAGATAACTTTTCTTTTGGCTGTTTTGTCAAAGTTTCTCTATGTTGAGCTTTCTTTGCTAAAGCTCTTGAGAAATTCATAAAGTTTTCTTTATCGTTAATTAATTGATTAATTCTAAAATGCGCAGTTGAAAATGAATGTAATTTGACATCTAATTTGTCTGAAATTTTTTTAGCAATCAAGGGCTTTATTACTTAATTCTGCAATTTTATTTAGCTGCTGGATATTCCAATGTAAAGCATCAGATTGGTAAGATAGGATATTATTAATTTCTTCATTAATATGAATAATATCAAATTTTTGATTGGTTATTTTATTTTTGTATTTAAAATTTTTGGAAGCAGAATTATAGTAACTAATTATAACATAAATTCCTAAAAGACTCATTAATGAAACAGAATCCCATTGTAAAAAATCACGATCTCCATCCAATCCCTCATCTTTTATGGCAGGAATGATTGTAATCTTTTTACCATGAAAATTCAACGAGTCATAAACTCTGGCATAAGGATATGACCTTGTTCTTTTTGGAGAAACCCACCAACTTACAGCGATTTTTATATCTTGTTTAATATTTAATATAAAAGTTGCCTCTTTCTCAAGGGCAAGATCCAAGTTTGAAATATCATACTCATTTAATTTTTTACAAAGAAGTGGAGTGTATTTTATCCCGGTAGTTTTAGCCAACACATCCATATTTTAAATCTTCTCTTATAATTAATTCGAAAGTATCGTTTTGGCCATCAAGTGATAATTGCCCATCAAAACCGATTTTTTTCTTGATTATGGGTATTAAAGATTTTTTAATTTCAATTCCAATACTATTTCTTTCGAGTTTTCTTGCTACTTTCATTGTAGTACCACTACCAACAAATGGGTCTAAGACTGTCTCGCCTTTATAAGAGAATAATTTAATAATTCTGTAAGGCAGTTCATCAGGGAAGGCAGCAATTTCTTTTTCTAATTGAGAATTAGGCAGCACATTAACTATTTCCCAAAGTGTCATATACCACTTATTATCAGAGAATTCTTTTACATCTATTTTTGATGATTCTTTTAATTCTTTTGAAATTGTTGAGTAATCAAATTTCCCCTTTTGAAATATCAAGATGCTTTCTAATAAATTGTCGGGATAGAAGTACATAGGATAAGGATTTTGCAAAAGTACACCGCTTCTTCTGCTAATTCTTAAATAACCATCTGGCTTTTTCCAGATTATTCTATCACGATATCTAAAACCAGCAGATTGAAATATTTTAGTAGCATCTGCAACTATAGGAAATTTTTCTCCATTAACTAACATATCATCTATATTTAATACAGCAACTCTTCCATTTTTTAATACTCTAAAGATTTCTCGAGAAACTTTTTCTAATAGTAATAAATATTCATCATAAGTCTTAAATAACCCTTTGTAATCAAAAGGGGCGTTGAAATATGGTGGAGAAGTAACCATTAAATGTACACTTTCATCGGGAATCTCAACCATACTCATGCAATTTCCAATTATTAATTTATGATTTGTCATAATTTGATATCCATAATTTTTTTAATTTAACATTTTCACGCTAATCCTGTGTCTATTATTTCGCTTATCTCTTTTATTTTTGTTTTGTAATACTCAGATTTTTCTGGATAAAGCTTTATAAGTTCTTTGTAAATTGAAATTGCTTCTTTAAAGTTTTTTTGTGATTCATATATCTTTGCTAAAGTTTCAGATACAATTTTTTTGCCTGTGTATTCTGGTACTTCCAATTCTGTTTGAGTATTGTTATCTGGAACATAACTAATTCTTGCTTTGCTAAGCTGTTCTGCAAGAATTTCAAGTTGTTCTTCTATTGAATTATTAACATTAACTTTGCTTTCCTGCCAAATAGCTTTTTTCTTTACATCTTTGAGGGAATTTCTTTCTTCAATTATTTTTTTGATTTTTTTAATGTAGAAATCTTTTGTCTCTTCAGAATTAATAAATAAAGTTCCACGATTTATTAATTCTATTGCTTCTGTTTCATTTCCATTGTAAGCTTTTGCTATTGCTAATATGAAGTATGCAGAAGGATATTCAGGAAATTTTTCAATCCCTTTTTCTAAAATTTTTACTGCATCTGCAATGTTTCCCTCTTCTATAATTGAAGCAGCTACTCTTGCAAACAGAGGTGATTCTGGATTGAATTCATAAATTAATTTTATTTTGTCAATCGAATAATTTTTTTGATTCACTCAATTTAGCTGTTGTTTTTTTAATAATGCCTGTCTAAGTGATAATATTGAAACACTTGCAAAACCAATAAAGAACATTAACTGAAATGGAAGAGCAGCAATTTCCATAAAATAAATTGAAGCGATAACACCAATAAGACAATAAACAGCAAGCAATAATTCTACATAAGTTGATGCTTGAATTTTTATGTTTTTGAGATATTTATTTTTCAGAACATTATCTTGTTTACTTTCTACTTTGAACTTAGGTGTTCTTACAAATTCACTTTTTCTGTTTAATAATCCTTCAATTACAGCTCGAGTGTTGTTAAGTGCAAAACCCATGCTGCCTGCCATAAACAATGGGAAAAGAGCAATTCTTTTTCTCCAATCTGGATGTACATCTTTTTGTGCAAACATATAAAACAAAAATGAACCTATGAATGCTATAACAAAGATTGCCATTATGTTGAAGAAGTTCCAGTAAGGTCCAGCATTCTTTATAAAAATTAAAGGAACATTTAAAATTCCTGCAAGAAGTATAAATGGAAATACAATATTATTTGTTAAGTGAAATGTTGAATGAATTTTTAATTTAAGCGGAATGTTTGATTTCCAAACAAGAGGCAGAATTTTTTTTGCAGTTTCAATTGCACCTTTTGTCCATCTGAACTGCTGAGCTTTAAGTGCATTCATTTCTGCTGGAAGTTCTGCTGGAGTAGTAAAATCGCGCAGGAAAACAAATTTCCATCCTTTTAGTTGTGCACGATAACTTAAATCCAAGTCTTCAGTTAGTGTGTCGCCTTCCCAGTTGCCTGCATCTTCGATGCAATCTTTACGCCATACACCGCCGGTTCCGTTAAAATTAATGAAGAACCCTGCTTTATTTCTTACAGTTTGTTCGATTACAAAATGACCATCAAGTGCAAGTGCTTGAATTTTTGTAAGTAGTGAATAATCTTCATTCAAATGTTCCCATCTTGTTTGAACCATTCCAACTTTGTCATCGTAAAAATATCTAAGTGTGTTTTTCAAAAAATCTCTTTTGGGAATAAAGTCTGCATCAAAAATTGCTATATATTTTCCTTTTGCAGTTTTGAGTCCTTCTTTAAGTGCGCCTGCTTTAAAACCTTCACGACTCGAACGACGAATATGTTTAATATCAAATCCTTCTGCCTGTTTTTCTTTTACTAATCTTGCAACAACATCAACTGTTTCATCTGTTGAATCATCCAGCACTTGAATTTCCAGTTTATCTTTTGGATAATCAATTTGACAAACAGCATTAATTAATCTTTCTACAACATAAACTTCGTTATAAAGCGGTAACTGAATTGTTACCATTTCCTCTGGAATTTCTTCTTTTGCCTGATGACTTTTTCTTCTATACTTTTGATGATAATAAATCATGATGAAGCCGTGACTTCCAAAGAAAAGCAATACAGTTAAAGAAAAGATGTATACAAATAAAACTATTTCATCAATTGCCATATTAATCACCTCTTTAATTTTTTACCAGTTAGATACTACTCCAATGAGTATATCTTCTGTTATTTTGTCTATTGTTTCGTCTATTGCTGCTTTGCGTGCATTTATAATATTTGCAGCATCAATTTTATAATCTGTATAGTTTGTGAAATCTCTTTCAAAAATTACCTTGCGTTTAATTAAATCTCGATAAACAACATGAACATTCATTGTAATTCGTTGTGCAGTAATTGTTTCGTTTCCCGAAATAACAGCCGGTGCTTCTGAAAGTGATATTACTGTTCCTTCAATAATACAATCGGAATTCATTTTATCAGTAACTTGAAGTGTATTATCGTTGATAAATTTTTGGATTAATTGATTTGTTAATTTGTTGCTTAAATCAGGCTCGCCTGAACCGCTTCTATCATTAAATAAAGGAATAGCAATAGTTCTTAAATGTGGAGGAACTGATGCTCCAGTAAATGAATATCTGCAGCTTGTTATTCCAATAAGCAGAATTATTATTATTTTTTTATTGAATACCATATTCTTTCAGTTTTCTATAAAGAGTTCGTTCGCTTATGTTTAACAATTTTGCTGCTTCTCGTTTATTGTTTCTGGTATATTTCATTGTGTTGATAATTGCTCTTTTTTCAATTTCTTCTAATGGCAAAATTTCATCATTCTGAAAATTTACGGGTCGATAATTTACATCTTGATTATGATTCAATGCAATTTGTTTTAAATCCATTAAATCTTTTTTTATTTCAATTAAAGCACGATAAATCATTTCTCTGTCGAGTGCTTCCGGCGAACGATTTAAATGCACAGGGAGATATCGTATCTCATCTTCTTTTTTAATTTCAAGCAAAGGATAAAATGCATCTGCATCGAGAATGCCGTTTTTATTTAATGCTACAGCTGTTTCAACAACATTTTTAAGTTCTCTTATATTTCCTGGCCAGTGATAGTTTATTAAAAGTTCTTCTGCATCTTTTGTAAGCTTTGGAATTGGTATGTTATTCTTATCAGAAAAATTTTTCAAGAAATGATATGCTAACTCAATAATATCAATTTTTCTATTTCTTAGTGGAGGAATATTTAATGTTACAGCTTTGAGTCTAAAATATAAATCACTTCTAAATTTTTTTGAGTCGACTTCAACTTGAAGGTCTTTGTTTGTTGCAGCAATTATTCTAACATCTACTTTAGTTACAGTTTCGCTACCAATTCTCATAAATTCTTTTGTTTCAAGAACACGTAAAAGTTTAACCTGAGTTGTCAAAGGCATTTCAGCAATTTCATCGAGGAATAAGGTTCCGCCGTCTGCAATTTCAAAGTAGCCTTTTCTATCTTCGATTGCGCCGGTGAAAGCTCCTTTTTTGTGGCCAAATAATTCGCTTTCAAGAATACCTTCTGGTATTGCACCACAGTTTACACTAATTAGTTCTTTGTTTGCTCGTTTGCTGCATCCGTGAATTGCTCTTGCAAAAACTTCTTTCCCTACACCGCTTTCCCCGGTTATAAGAACAGTAATATCAGATTGTGCAACCTGCATTGTTATGTCGATTAAATCCCGTATCTCTTTAGATTTTCCAATAATTCCAAATTTTTTTTGAAACTCTTCAATGCTCATATCACAAAATCTTAAAATGGTTTATGTAAAGATAAGCTTTTATGTAATAATAATTGCAGAATCAATTTATCAACTTTACGGCAATTTATAGAATCATCCCATCATAGCACAGAAAAATTTTTCTTTTCTCTTTCTCAGGCAAATTTTTGTGCCATTTTTTTAATTCTTTTTCTTGAGTATCATCAATATGTGTCAGCAATAATTTTTTGGGTTTAATTTTGATAAATGCTTCATATATTTCTTCTGGTGTAATATGCATTGATTCTATTATCATTAAATCTATTTTTTCATTTTCAAAAAGATATAAATCGTTTTTATTCCCAACATCGGAACTATAAAAAATGTTTTTGTTTTCTGCATTAAAAAGAAAACTTGAGGAAACAAATAATTCCGAAGGATAGTGATTCAAAAAATCTTTCTGAAAAATATGTGAGTTCTGTCTTGCAACGAATTTAATTTCTTCATTTATCTGAACAGGCTCATCAAAATTAAATCCATTTATATCAATCTCGAAATCAAGATTTTCTTTAAACATGTAAACAGAATTGATTAATGATACAAGTGGATTAATTAAGTTTTTATGTGTATAAATTTTTAATTGCCCGCCTTGTTTTGATAAATTTGTTCTGTTAGCCAGTTTCATTTGAGTTATTAAAGCTCCAATTCCAGTAAAATGGTCTGCATGATAATGAGTAAATAAAATAGAATTGATTGAATTAAAACTTATGTTTTGTTTTAATAATGCTTTTGAAATTCCATCTCCAACATCAACAAGCAAATTGTGTTTTTTTGTTTTTAATAAGAAAGAAGAATGGAACCTTTTTACACTTGTTCTGCCTGAGCCTGTTCCAACAAAAATAATTTTCATATTGAACCTTAATTTTTATTTAAATTTAAGCATAAAATTTAATTACTGAAACATGATTAACTCTAAATTTATTACACAAAAAGGCTTTATAGTGAAACCACACTTTTTTATATTAAGAATGAAATAAAATATTTAATCGAGTGAACGAAATAGAAATTAAAATATCAAGCGATTATGAAGAAGTAGTTAAGGTTAATGATGCTGTTAATGATTTTTTAATCAAACAAGGAATAGAAGAATTAATCCGAAATGCCTTCGATATTTGTCTAACCGAAGCCCTGAATAATGTTATTAAACATGCTTACAAGGAAGAAAAAGGAAAATCGATTCAGGTGAAAGTAATCAAGGATGAAAATTTAGTTGAAGTGAACATTATTGATGAAGGTTTGCCGAGAACTAATCTGGAAATTAAAAAACTTGATTACAATCCGAATGATTTGGAAAGTCTTCCAGAAAGCGGAATGGGACTTTTTATTATTCAACAATTGATGGATGAACTTGATTATTTTTCAATTAATGGAAAAAATTATTTCGTGCTTAAAAAGTGGCTTTATTAAAATTAGAATGAAAAGCTCACTCCATTTTTTTCTGCTGATTATTTTTTTATCATCTGAATATATCAATGCACAATATTATAATCAGAACGATACATTAAGAAGCCAAGCGTTTAAATCCAATCAATCACGAAAAACATATTTTAAGGCAAAATATCCATCCTACTCTTTGCTTGCAGGATATTTGCTTGTTAAAGAAGCAAACAAAGGGGACCCATTTGCCCAACACGAATTGGGAATAAGATATTTACTTGGACAAGGTTTTTCACCTGATACTGTCAAAGCAATTTATTGGATTAGAAAAGCTGTAGACCAAAATTTACCAAGTGCAAAACATAATTATGGAATTTTGCTTTACAACGGAATTGGTGTCCCATGGAATCCTTTTGAAGCTTATTTGAATTTTAAAAGTGCAGCTAATGCTGGTTTGCCAGAAGCTCAATTTGCTTATGCATTGATGCTAATGGATAATCTTGTTGTAAACAGAAATTATACAGAAGCCTATAAACTATTTCAGAGTTCAGCAAAAGCAGGTTTCCAACCAGCAAAAGAAGCTTTAGAACAATTTAAGAAGAGTGGTTTTATTCCTCCTGCGGATACAACTGAAAGCAAAGTTACCACTGTTAAAGCTGAGGATGTTTCATTAATTAATTCTGATTGGAATCTTGAATTCCTTGATTTAGAAAATCAAAATAAAAAAGAAGATAATTACGAACTGAATCTATTAACAAAAAAGAGCAGTAAAGAATTAAAAAAATATTTTGGCATTGATGAAAATGAAAATATAAATCTTCCCGATACAAGCGGAAAAAGCATTTTACTATTTGCAGCCGAAAATGGAAGTCCGGAAGCAATTTTAATTGAGGGACTTGCATACGAAAAAGGAATTTTGTTTGAAAAAAATTTGATAAAGGCTGCATCGAAATATCTGCATGCATATCGTCTTGGTTCTTATAAAGCTGGAGAAATTTTTTATAAAATGATTAGAGATGAAAATTTTATTAATGTTCTGAAAGAAAGAGCAAATAAAAATGATGCAGATGCAATGTATGTAATTGCAGGAGCAACAGCACTTGGATTTGTAAATCTCATTACAAATCAGCAGGCACTCGAGTTGTTAAAAAATGCTGCTGCAAAAAATCATGTGCCTTCAATTATTGAACTTGGATTATGTTACAGCTCAGGTTCACTTGTAAAGAAAGATCTTCAAAAAGCAATTGAATACTGGACAATTGCAAAAAACTCAGGAAGCAAAGAAGCTCTGGTTAGAATTGCATTTGCACAAATTGCTGATTCTTCATCAAGAAATAATTTGACAAACCAAATTCAAATTCTTCAAAATGCTGCAAACGAAGGTTCGGTTCTTGCTGAAACTTATCTTGGGTATTGTTATGAAAAAGGAATTGGAGTAAAAGAACAAAAGGGGATTGCAGTTAAATTTTATCGAAGAGCTGCTCAAAGAGGAAATCAAACTGCTTTTAATGCATTAAAAAGAATGTATGATGAAATCAGACCAGCCGATGAAGAATTTCATGTGCTTGAAACAGATTGAGTCCTTTTTAATACTACAAAAGTTAAATCATCATTCTGCAATGCATTGCCTCGAAATGAAGTAATTGATTTTAATAAAGCTTCTTTTATTTCTTCAGCAGACTTTTCCGCATTTTTCTCAATCACATTTTTAATGTTTTCCAGTCCAAACATATTTTTGAAAATGTTCATTGTTTCAGTTACACCATCGGAATAAATTAAAATAATATCGTTTATCTCCGGATTTACTTGAACTTCTTCTAAAGTTTTTTCAAATAAACCTTTATCATTCATTCCTATAGCAATACCAGCTGGATTTATTTCAACGAATTCTTTTTGATTATATTTGTAGTGAATTGCCAGCGGATGACCTGCTCTTACAAAATTAATTTTTCCATCTTTATCAATTGACGCAATAGTGATTGTAAGAAAAAATTCCTTCCTCAAATTTTTTGAAAAATATTTTTTCAGATTTGTGATTATATCTTTAATATCAGAATAGTAATCAAGCAAGAAATAAATAATTGATTGAACGCGAACCATGTAAAGTGCAGCTGCCATTCCTTTTCCGGAAATATCACCAACAATTATGTAACTTTTTTCTTGGGTTTCAATAATATCAAAATAATCACCGCCTACTTCTCTTGCAGGTTCATAATACGTTGCCGTTTGATAATCTTTTAATTGAAGTGAATGTTTTGGTATTAAATCGAATTGTATTTTTCTTGCAACTTCAAGTTCACTTTTGGCGGTTAATTTATCAGCAAGTTCAAATGCAAGAAGCAAATTTAATATTATGAATGAACACAAAAGATAAAGTGAGTTTGGTTCAGAATAACTTATAAAAAAGAAAAAGAGAGCGATTAAATAAAAAATTCTTCTTGCAGGAGAAAGTCTTAAAATGAATGCATTGAATAAACTTCTGATAAATATCAAACCGCGAATGAATTTATTTTTTGATGTGTCTGGTTTAGGAATATCACTTTTGAAAAATTCATATACTTCACTGGCTTCCTGTTTAATTAATTTTTCAATTTCCTGATAACTCAAATCACTTGTGTAAAGGTCGAATATTCTTTTTATCGGATTTTTGTCAGCCAAATTTTCCTCATTAATTATTATTCTGCATTTTTAGACGAATTTATTTTAATATTGTATCGAAAAAAATTTAATTTAGTTAAAAAACATCAAAAATATTTTAAGACTAATATTGTTAAAAATTCTGATTCTGCTTGTACAATAAACATAAATAAAAGCCAAGTCTTTGGAAATCATAATCTACTTTTATATTTTTCGTGCAACTATGACTTAAATGCTGTCTAAATATCCATATTTGTAATTAAACAAGAAAGATAAATTATGGCATGGAAAATAATTTTATTCATATTGATGACATTTGTAATTATTGCTGGAATTACATTTCCAATAGTTCCACAGCCTCAGCACTGGTATGAATTTCCTAACATACCTGGTCTTGAAGAAAAAGCAAAAATAATTTTCTTTCATGTTCCAACAGCTTGGATTTCTGTTATTGCATTTTTGATGGCAATGATTTATGGAATAAAATATTTGAGAAATAAAAATCTTGATGATGATGCAAAATCAGCTTCTGCTTTGCAGCTTGGAATGGTTTTTTGCATTCTTGCAACTGTAACAGGTTCAATCTGGGCAAAATTTACATGGGGTGCATTCTGGCATTGGGACCCTCGTGAGACAAGCATTTTTATTTTGCTCTTAATTTATGGTTCTCTTCTTGCTCTTCGTTCCGCAATAGAAAACGAAGATAAAAGAGCTCGACTTTCTGCTGTTTACTCAATCATTGCGTTCCTAACAGTTCCTTTCTTTATTTTTATTATGCCAAGAATAATGACAGGTTTGCATCCAGGTTCTGCAAATGATGATACAGCCGGTCCAGTTGTAGATTTTAAAATGAATTTAAATATGATGCTGGTATTTTATATTTCACTTATTGCATTTACAATTTTATACTGGTGGATTTGGAAAATTCGTTATAAAGTAATAATCATAAACGAAAATATTTCTAAAAAATTATAAGAGGTTAAAATTGGAAAACGGATTAATAAATTTTCTTGAGCAGAACTCAATTTATATTGTAATGTTCATTGTTCTTGTTGTTTGGATAGGAATTTTTCTTTTCTTATTGAATACTGATAAAAGACTTAAAGAAATTGAGAAAGAAATTAAGGAGAAATAATACTATGAAAAATAAATATCTCTTCGGCGGTATAATCATTGTGGTTTTTCTTGGAATTATGATTTACTTGTTTACACAAACCAATGTTCAATATGAAAGCAGCTTTGTGAAAGTAATGCAGTCTGGTAAAACTGTTAAAGCAACAGGCACATGGCTGAAAGAAAGAAGTTATGAATTCGACAAAGAGAATAAAGTTTTTTCTTTTTACATTAAAGATGAAAACGGTAATGTGATGAAAGTTGTTTATCATGGAGGAATGCCAAATAATTTTGAATCTTCAACAAGTGTTGTTGTTACTGGCAAATATTCTAATGGAGTTTTTCAGGCAACAGATATATTAACTAAATGTCCTTCTAAGTATCAGGGACAAACAGTTCAAAAAGCCAAATCTTAACTTAAGCAACAGGAGAAATAATGATTGGAAATATATTTCTAACTCTTGCATTAATTGCAGGAGCTTTTACCGTTTTGATGTATTATCTAAATTACAGAGGATATCAAAACACGCTGGGAATAGCTCGAATAAGTTTTCATTTTACTGCAGTTATGATTATGGCTGCAAGCGCATTGCTTCTTCATGCAATTTTAACTCATCAATATCAATACAAATATGTTTATGATTACAGCAGCAGCGGTTTGCCTACGGGTTTACTTATCTCAACATTTTATGCTGGGCAGGAAGGCAGTTTTATGCTCTGGGCATTATTTTCTGCAATTATTGGATTAATTCTTTTGGATTATACTTCAAAACGAGGTGACTTAGAACCAAGAGTAATGATGGTTTATTCACTTTCAATTACATTTCTTTTGATAATGTTAAATCCACTTCTTAAATCACCTTTTAATTATATCTGGTCTCAACGTGATTTTGTAGATTTAAAACACATTAATACTGCTTACCTTACTTTACCAGCATTACAAAATTTTATTTTCAGCGACCCGCAATCAAATAAACATTTTATTCAAGTTAGTAAAGAACTTTACAGCATTCTTGCTACAAACAATATTCCTATAGAAAATTTTATTATTCAAGGGAAAGGATTAAATCCATTATTACAAAACTTCTGGATGCAAATTCATCCTCCAATGTTATTTGTAGGATTTGCAATGTCAGCAGTTCCTTTTGCATTTGCAATTGCGGCATTACTTAAAAATGATTATAAAGAATGGATTAAACAGGCATTACCATGGGTTCTTACTGGTTCAATGATTCTGGGTTTGGCAATTATGCTTGGCGGTTACTGGGCTTATGGTGTTTTAGGCTGGGGTGGCTATTGGGGCTGGGACCCAGTTGAAAATTCTTCTCTTGTTCCTTGGTTGATTGGTGTTGCTGCAATTCATACAATGCTAATTCAAAAGAAAAGTCAAGATAGAGATGGAACCAGCCGATTTGTTAAAACAAATTTGATTTTGTGTATTATGACTTATATCCTCGTTCTTTACAGCACTTTTCTTACAAGAAGCGGAATACTTGGTGATGCATCGGTTCATTCATTTGTTGACCCAGGTATGACAGTTTATCTTTTCTTGATTTTATTTTTAGTTCTTTTTGCTTTACTTGGAATTGGAATGATTATTTACAGATGGAAATATCTAACAGAGCATTTTACTTTTGAAGAAAATATTTTATCAAGAGAATTAGCTTTGTTTACAGGCTCTGTTGCTTTAATTGCATCAGCAATTATTATTCTGGCTGGAACAAGCGCACCAATTTTTGGACAAACTGTTGATACAACTTTTTATAATGAACTTAATCTTCCTATTGCAATAATTATTGGATTGCTTAATGGATTGAGTATAATATTAAAATGGAAATACACTGAAAGCAAGCAATTATGGAAAGAATCAAGATTTGCTGTTATTGCTGCATTGATTCTTACTTTATTGATTTTTGTTTTAAGCGGTGTAAGTAACTTTATGCTTGTGCTCTTAACATTCTCCTCAGCATTTGCACTTTTTGTAAATGGAGAAATTGCTTATTCAATTCTTAGAGGAAGAAAAAGTTTTATTGGTGCCTATGTTGCACATATTGGAATTGCACTTTTTCTTGTTGGTGTTGTTGCAACAGGCGGTTATTCAAAACATCAACAAATAGATTTGGTCAAAGGAGAAAAAGCAAATCTTTTTGGTTATGAACTTACATTTACAGGTTATCAGCCAATTGAAGGTGGCAAAAAATATGCATTTAATGTAATGGTCAAAAAAGGAAATTCAATTCGTCAAGTTTCGCCAGTGATGTATATCGCAGAATTTAATAACAGTTTGATGAGAGAACCCGATATTCTTGTTGGTCTTACAAAAGATTTTTATGTGGCTCCAATTGCTTATGATGAAACAAATTCATCATCCAATTCTTCTGTCCAGATGAAGAAAGGAGAGACATACACCTACAAAAATATTCAAATTACTTTTTTGAATTTTGTTCTGCCAAAAGACATGAGCGCAATGATGAGCGGAGGAAATTTTAGAATTGGTGTAAGCTTGAAACTTAATTATGATGGTAAATCAGAAATTATTGAACCATACATGGAAAATACAGGTGATGGACCACAATTTTATCCGGCAGAATCTCAAGCAGCAGATTTGAAAGTTTACATCAATAATATGAATGCATCACAAGGAATGGTTGAGCTTACTTTTGATTCACTCTCAAATAAATCGGAAGAAAAATCGGCTCCCAAAGAAATTCTTACTATTGAAGCAAGCATTAAACCATTTATCAGTTTAATCTGGCTTGGTGTTGCTGTAATGGTTATTGGTTTTGTGATTTCTGCATATCGAAGGTCAAAAGAATCTTTGCAGGAATGAAAAAATTTTTATTGATATTTCTTTTAATTAATGTTACTGCATACTCTCAGAATATTGATATAACCGAAGCATTAAATGAAATTGACAACGGAAATATTCAAAAAGCTGAGAGTATGCTTTTAAAATTCAAATCAGAAAATCCTTCCGACCCTTCTGTTTTATATCTTGATGCACTTCTCACTAAAAACGGCGAAGAAGCATTAAAAAAATATTTATCCCTTTATGAAAAATTTCCCAATCACAAATTTAACGATGCAGTTTTGTTTAAGATTTTTTCTTATTACTATTCAATTGGACTTTATAAAACAGCTGCCAAATATTTAAATGAATTGAAAAATAAATTTCCCGAATCTTCGTTTCTAAATTATGCAAATAGAAATCTGCCCGATTCTATTCCGATTGATAACAAAAAATTTACTATTCAAGCTGGAGCTTTTTTGTTATCGGATAATGCAAAAAGATTAAGTGAAATATTGAAACGAGATGGTTATTACACTGAAATAACTTTAAAAGAAGTTGGAGGAAGTATTTTAAGTGTTGTTAATTGCGGGCAATTCTCAAGTGAAGAAGAGGCAAATAAAACTCTGATTGAACTTGAAGAGAAATATAAAATCAAGGGAAGAATTGTAGTTTTAGATAATTGAAATTATTCTTTCAGTTTTTCAATTATATAATCAGCACAATCATCGATTTCATCAAAGCACTTTACTAATCCTGTTTTTCTATGTTCTCTTTTAATTTGTTCTTCCATTAAATGAACAATTTCTTTCCACATTGTGCCATGACATGCAACAGGTTTTTCGATAAGCATATTTTTATTTATTAATTCCCATACAACTGCAAGTTCAACAAGAGTGCCTGTTCCGCCGTTTAGAATTACATATGCATCACCGTACTCAATTAATTTTTTTAATCGTTCGAAAAGAGTATCGCATTTTATTTCTTTTGTAAGGTATTTACTTGGAACGGCGTTATAAATACTTAATGTAATACCTAATGCTTCTGCACCTTCTTCGGTTGCTCCTTTTGAAACTGCGTCCATAATTCCTTGAAAACCACCTGTGCAAACATTAAATCCATTTGCTGCTAATTTTTTACCAAGCCAATATGCAATTTCATATTCATAATCTCCTGGACGCGGAATTGAACTGCCGAATACTGTTACAAATTTTTTCTTCATCAGTAATTTACTTTTGGTTTGTTTGCTTCAATCCATGCAGAATAAATTAGAGAAGCAAGGGAAAAAGCGGCTTGCTCAAATTTGTCTATAGTCAAATTTTTTGTTCGAAACCATAAGATTCGGTAATAATCATCATCATATTTTCCATTGCTGATTTTTGATGCATGCTTATCTGCGGAAAGTAAAATGTCAACTTCAAAGTTTGATTCGTAGATATAATTGAAAACAAAATCTGTAATATCAGTAACATAAACAGGTGAAATGATTTTCAAATTTTTTTCTATGTCATTTAAATGTCGGTCAACCATTTCAATTTCATATCTAAAATGAACACCTTTTTGAGAAGAAAGTTGGCCATTGTAATTCATAGTAGAATGAAGTGGTTGATGTCCATCGGCAACATAATGAGCAAGGTCGGATGTGTATAATAAAATTTTATCTTTGTTGTTTTCTTTAAATGCTTCAACAAGATGTGAGTAAGTTGAAACTGTAGCCCATGGTAAAATTCCTTGAGCAGTAACAGTGCTGTCGCCGTAAATTTTTTTAAGTGAATCAATCGATATAATCATATTTCCATTTAAAAATTCTTTGTAATAATCTATATCAATAAAATGTTTTGTCGGTTCTGAAGGGTCATCTTTCTTTCGATAATCCGGGTCAATGGAATGCTGAATTATCGCAGATTTAAGATTGTCTGAAAAATTAATTTCATTTTGTAAAATTAAAAGAGCTTGTTTTGTAATTAATTTATGACCATTGTCTCCCCAGCCAAAATTGAAAATTGTTGGGAGAAAAACGAAAAGAAGCAGAAATGATTTTTTCATGATTATTGTCCTATAAATTGTGCAATGATGTTTCTTCTTCTTGGTCTGTTGTCAAAATCAATTAAGACAATTTGCTGCCAAGTGCCAAGCAAAAGTTTTGAATCAGTAAAAGGAATTTGAAGAGAACCACCTTGAAGTGATGCTCGTACGTGAGCATGTCCATTGTTGTCGTGCCATGTTTCGTTATGATGGTAATGATGATTGGATGGTGCAATCTTTTCAAAGAACTCAGGATAATCTTTAAGAAGTCCTGGTTCATATTCAATTGTTGTAATTCCAGAAGTTGAACCTGGAGCAAAAATTAGAACATTTCCTTCTTTCATTCCGGTTTCGTTTAATCTGGATTGAACTTCAGGAGTAATATCAACAATATCATTAAATCCCTTTGTGTTTACAGTGAACGTAAATGTTTTGATATACATATTTCTAAACCTGTTTAATAATTCTTCCTATAAATTTACAAAAATAATACAGGTAAAAACAGAAAGAGCATGTAAAATTCTTTCTTGGATTTAATGAAAACGCTTTACGAAAAAATTATGCAGTTTCTGTTAAAAATATTTATCACTTTTTCTTTCTTGATAAAGCAAAACCTCCAAATCCACCCACAATTGCAATATAAAAACCAAAGTCATACCACCAGCCTGTATTGTTAACTTCATAGACTCTGATATTGTTATTAAATAATCCCCAAACAAGAGTAACCGGTGCAATCCAGCCATGCCAGATGCCATCAAGAAATCCAGCTTTTCTTGATTGATTATACTTTCCGCCGCCAGGTGCACAAGCAGATAGAATAAATGCAATAAAAAGTATTCCTAAAATTTTTTTCATAGTTTATTCCAGAATTATTTGATAATCACTTCAGATTATAAAATAATTTTTCTTCACAAACAATTTTTAAATTCTATAAAAATAGTAGATGGTTATCTATGGAAAGCATTAATAATTATAAAGTTAGCAAGGTAACATTTGAAAAAATTTTTTTAAACAGAATAATTTACTTCGGCAAATTTATTCTGAACCAATCTACATCTACGAATCCACCAGTATTTTTTGTAGCATAATTGAATATGCAAAATTTATTTCCTGTAAAAACAGAAAGATTGAACTGCATCAATAAATTATTCCCAAGTTGCTTAAATGTATGATTATCTATGCTGTAAGCAAAGGAAGCTTTACTGGTTCCATATTCTGCCATTGCTCTCAAATAAATTATTGAAGAATTAATTTCTGTAGAATCAATTAAAGAACCATTATTAACCATTATAACATATTTTTTCCCGTTGTTATTTTTAATACCAATGAATGCATAAGGGTCCTGAAATACCGCAAGTCCAGCAATATCACCATCTTTCATACTGTCAATATGCATTTTAATTGTTGCAGTAGTTACAAAAGTTTTTGAGTAATATGCAAAAATTCTTTGCGTAAGTGTGTTTCGTGCTTCTCTTAAATTAGAAACAACTCTGACAGTTTTGAGTCTTAAAAAACCAGGATTTTCTGTCAACGACCATTTTAATGGTTCGGGGTTATGATTCCATCCCCATTGTAATCCTAATTTTGTGCTGTCAAATTCATCTGATGTTGGCAAAATTTTTATGGGATAATTTTTGCCCACATTAGGTTTTCTGTATATAATTACACCTTTTCCATTAATTCCAGCTAAGGGCCAATCATCAATCCAGGTTATAGGCTGTAAAGATGGGAAGCGGCCAAAGGCGCCCCCATCTTGAAAAATTATTGTCCACCATTCTCCAGTTTGAGTTTGAATAAGAGCTCCCTGATGTAAACCAGTACCTAAATAGGAAGTATCTCTTATTACAATTTTTTGTTCATACGGTCCATAAATATTTTTAGAGCGAAGTGCAACTTGAAATCCATCTCTTCCACCATAAGTACAATATAAATAGTAATAACCGTTTATTTTGTAAACATGTGTGCCTTCAAGACCATGGCGAATGTTGCCTGTAAAAACCAAAACATCATCTCCCTTTGGATGAAAATTTGTATCTAGTTCAGTTACGTAAATTTTATTATATCCATGAGCAACATAAATTTTCCCATCGTCATCAAAAAATAATCCGGGGTCATAAAATCCTTTTGGGAGCTTTCTTATTTGCCATGGTCCTTCGGGTTTATCAGCTGTGCATAAAAAACCGCCTTCATCAAGTGTAATGAATAATAAATAAAATTTTCCATTATGATATTTGAAGCTTGTAGCCCACTGCCCATGAGAATATCTATTACAGCCTTCAAGATTATAACACGGACTGAAATCAAACCTTTCTACAGCATTGACACAATATTCCCAGTTAACAAGGTCAAAGGACTTTAATATTGTAACACCTGGAAAAATAAACATTGTTGTTGTAACCATGTAATAAACAGAATCAACACGAATTACATCAGGGTCAGGAAAATCTGAATAAATTATAGGATTAGTGTATGTTCCATCTCCGTTATCACTGCATAACTTTTGTGCTTCTAAATTTCCAAGCAGAGCAATTAAGATTATTATTTTATATAAAAGTATTCTCATTGAGCTTCCAGCATTTTATATTTTTTATTTTATTAACATTAGTTTCTTTGTGGCTGAAAATTTATCAGCAGTTAATCTGTAGAGATATATTCCAGAACTGAGATTGCTTCCATCAAATTGAACTTTATAATGACCTGGTTGGCGAATTCCTTCAAACAAAGTTTTTACTTCCTGTCCCAATAAATTGTATACTTTCAAACTGATATAACTTGTGTAAGGCACATCATAGCTTATTGTGGTTGATGGATTAAAAGGATTAGGATAATTATTGTATAAATTAAATGCTTGAGGAATTTCAGACTTCTCTTCAACAGAAACTACAACCTTCACAGTATCAAGATAATTTCTTAACCAAACTAATGCCGGTCTTTCAGTTCCATCAGTATTAATTAAATAAGCGCGTTGCTCATTTCTCCATAAACCAGGTCTCCATCCCCAAAGAGTTATTCCTTTAACTCCTGGATGTTCGTATAATACCGGGAAAACTCGTTTGTATTCATTTAATTGAACATCATCAGTTGGGCCATCAATATCTAACTCTGTTACATAAATTGGCAGACCGGTAGATGCTAAAGAATCGAGATTTCGTTTCATTAATAAAGCTGTTGCATTAGCTGTTGTGAATGCATGTCCTTGTACACCAATAGCATCAATTAAATTTTCTGATTGAAGTAATCTTATGAGTTTAAGATATTGTGAAGTGCTTGAAGTGCTGTTGATAATGTTGTAATCATTTATCATTAGTTTAGTTTTCTTTGGAAAGATTTCACGCGCCATTCTGAATGCATTAATTACCCAGTCCCAACCTGTTGCACCATTACCACCAAGAGCATCTTTATAATTTGCTCGTCCACTATTTCCGTCAGGTGGATTATGACCGGGCAAAGGTTCATTTACGACCTGTAAGAAATCAATATCAGGATATCTATTTGCTACAGCCTGAAACCATTCTCTAATTTCTTTTAGCTGTTCGTCTTTGGGAAGTGAATTAATCCATGATGGTTGTTGAGCACCCCAGATAAGAACATGAAACATGAATGGAAAACCATTATCCTTTGCTAATTTATATGCTGCATCTAATGCAGTCCAGTTCATACTGTTTCTTACTCCTTCAACGCTGCCCCATTTACCAGAATTTTCCGGAATAACCTGATTCCAGTAGTATTCAAAATTTTCTATTTGAGAAGGACTATGAATATTTCCAACAAATTTAGGTTGCTTATGAGCTAATGGTGGACCGCTCCATGGTATAACAGGTTCAACAGGAATAGATGTACCTTCCTGAACACTGTCAAGATTTGCTACGGTGAATAATAAATTTGCTTTGCCAAATGCAATTTTGTCTATGTCCAATCCATCTTCACGGCTTGCAATTTGAAAAGTTTTGGTAAGACTATCCAGACTAACATAGAAGACATGTCCTTGAGCACCTGAGTAAGTATTTTTCGAAACATTCACCCATTTCCATACACCTGAGCCAACTGCACCTACATTATCAACAATATCAGTAGGATTGGAAAAACCAGCGCCCCCAAGACCATTTACAAATACCCAATCAGCTCTTGCTGTATCGTTTTTAATACCAAAACCTCTTCCATAGAAAAAGCTGTCGTCGTTATATCCACCAGAACCTACTCGAACACGTAAGAATAAATTGTAATGCCCAGAATCAGGAAATGTAACTTGATACGTTGCTATTCTGTTGCTGTCAGCTGGTGCTGTTAGCCCTGTATAATTAACTGTAGTTGTGATGTATGATATGTTTCCTTCCTGTTTAATTATAAAATAGCTGCCAAGTTTACCCGATTCAGCTTCAACTACGACTGGTTTATTTACAGCAGTAAGATTTGATGTGTTATACAAATAAGTAATTTCATCTGATGATAATGCTTTATTGTAAATGTTGAATTCATAAATTTCTCCTTTCCATGTGGGATCATTATCATAAACACTCTTAGCAAGATAAGCAAAGTTATTACTAATGTTTGCAATTTTATTATTATCTGATAATGGTGTTTTTGACTGAAGTTGTCCATCGATATACAATGTAATATTTTCTGAATCAATTGTACTTACCATTTGATGAACATTGCCATCATCTAGTTCTGGACCATCTGCACCTGACTCGTTAGCCCATGGAGTTGATTCATCAAGACAGGAAATTGCCGCACGACTTTTATCGTCAGCTCTTGCAGGGGTAATGAAAAAATAATTAACACCAATTGTATTTCTTGTATTACCAAAAGAAACAATCATATGAAAACCAGTATTGCCTTTAGGAACAGATTTAAACCATATTTCAAATGTAAGAGCCTGATATTGATTTATAGATATTGAATTTGCTGGCAACGCAAGCCATGAATTTGATGCTGTAGTATTGAGTGCTCCATTAGAAATTTTGGCATTTCCTGCTAATGTTCCTGCAATACCTTTTATTTTATCTACAGCAGTTCCATCATCAAAAGTCCATGAGTGAATTAAGTTACTTGCAACAGGATTGACCTGTGCAGATAAATCTAAATGAACTATTAATAATAAATAACTAATTAGAGTAAAAATTTTTTTAATCATTTTGATTCTCCATTATTAATTAAAACTTTTCTGAGATTATTTTAATAAAATAAGCTTCTTTGTGTCAATAAAATTATTAGTTGTTAATTGATAGAAATATACACCCCCCGAACAATTATTTGCATCCCACTTAAGTGAATAACTTCCAGAAGTTAATTTTCCTGATAAGAGAGTTGTTACTTCTCTTCCTAGTAAATCAAAAATTTTTAATGATACATTTGAATCATAAGGAATATAAAAACTTATATTTGTGCTGTAATTAAATGGATTGGGATAATTTTGATACAGCTGGAAATTTTTGAATTCATTTTTACCATATTCTTTCATAGAAGTTAGAGTGTCGTAGGCATTAACAAATCTAAACCAATTTATTCTAAAAAGTTGCTCTGTGCCTGAACCCACGAATTTAAAATATAAATCGTGATTGCCGCTTACTGTCGAATCAACTTTAGAAGAAAAGATTTGATAATTGCTCCAGCTACCAGTGTTTTCGATTTTGCATTCAGCAATTTTTGAACCTGTATCAATCGAATCAAGCCATACTTCAACTATTCCGCCAGATGTGTAACTCGAGGCAGAAATTTCAATTGAGACTGGTTTTTTATTATACTCTTTATTCCCAAATTCAACTCCTGCATACATAGCCCAATCGTTATTGTGAATATTGTATAAATAACTACTTGCTGCAGAAACACCAAGTCTATTTGCAGCATTTTGAGCTGTAATTTTTGTGTATGCATCTCGATAAATATAAAGGTCAAAATATGCTTCTTTTCCTTTTACATAAAGACCCTGTTGATTGCCGGTAAAATTATTGAATTGTGTTTGTTCTCGATCAATAGGTGTTGCGTCAATTTCCTTTCCAATTTGTTTCCAGTTATTACCATCAGCACTGTAATAACCTGACATGATGTGTTCGTCGCGAACTAATTTCAGCCACACAATATTTCCAATGTTATTTTCAACTTCGTAATATGTTTTATCAAAGCTAAAAGCAAAAACTTTTTGTCCATTTGTATTTACTGTGCTGTATACTTTAACGGTAAGAGTTTGTGGACCATTAATTATCCATAAACCTGCTTCGTGAGATGTTGATGATGGATTAAAATCTAATTTTGTTATCAAAGAATAATTATGTTCTCCATCATTTTTAATAATTGTGTTTGGTTTAGTACTGCTTTTGGGGGAGAGTCTTAACCAGCCTGGTCTTTCAGTAAGTGAATAAGTATTCGAAGCTGTATAACCTAAGAATGACCATTCAGGATTAAGTTTATCTGAATCAAAAAAGTCAGAATGCGGCACAGTCCAGGGAATTCCGCTACTTGGAAGCTTAGGAGCTGCAACACCATCATCAACAGGAAATTGAATTGTTGGAAATCCTTGTTCGTTGTATTTTACTTGGCATAACAAACCCTGCCTTCCTTGTGCATACCAAAGACTGTTTCCATGATAACTATGTGCAATAACCCAGCTTGTGCTGTCATCAAGTATTACAGCAGGGGAGATATGATTAGGAGTGTTGTAAAAATATCTTGGACCGGTAAAAATGTTAGTTCCAACAATAGTCCATTTAGATTTATCGTCTGTTAATGTATCACTTCTCATTACATATTGAGCACCAACAAGATGCTGTGCAAAGCTGTAATAATAATAACCTTTGTATTTCCACATAACTGGACCTTCAGCCCAGCTGAATGGATATGAAGGAGCTGGATTTAACCAAGTTAAATCCAGAACTTTGCCTGTTGGTTGACCATCATCACCTAATTCAACTATGTGATTATTTGGCTGTCCAGCTTTTGTAAGCAAATACCATTTACCAGTATCTTCATCAATAAAAATTGAATTATCTACTCCCAAACCTGCAGGCATACTTGAGGGAACTCTCATTCGTGTTGGATTACTCCATGGTCCCTCAGGTTTATCTGCTGTAACAAAATACATACTTCCACCGCCTCTTCCGAAGAAATGCCAGTATTTGCCTTTGTAATAAACCATATGACCGCCCCATATACCGCCACCTGGACTATCACCATATTCAGACCATGAAGCTGAAACCGGCTGTGCAATTACTTCCCAATGAACTAAATCTGTTGAACGATAAATTTTAGGTGTCGGATTAAATGAAGAACCAGATGTGTAAAAGTACTTTCCAATTTTTGTTAATGTTGGATCAGGATGATCACCTGGTATTACAGGATTCAGATAAGTCTTAAATGAGATTGATTGAGAAATTAATGAGGTAATAAAAATATAATTTAGAAATAACATCAGTAATATTTTTTTCATGTAACACCTTATTTTGTTGTAGGGGAGTGAGTCTTGAAATATTTATGTGCTTTATCCAATAATTAATATAGCCAAAGAAATAAAACAAGCATAACCAAATTTTGACAAAAACTAACCAGATAACGTCATTACTAACGAGGCTGGTGAAGTTTACGAAATTCTCTCAAACCAATTCCTTTTTCTCTTTTGAAGTATCTTGAGATATGTTCAGCATCAGTAAAATTGAAAAGGGAAGTAATCTGTGAGATTGATAAATCTGTTTCAATTAGTAATCTGGCTATCAGTTCAATTCTGATG
>NZ_BAAJAO010000023.1:0-39897 GCF_057554405.1 Rosettibacter sp. KY25
CTGCTGCGAAGTACAAAACACAGTTGAACTATTTTTACATTTGGATTTGTAACATTATAAAATTTTCTTGGATTGTTTATTATTATTTGATATAAATCTTTTCCTAATCTTGTTAATTTTGGTTGTCTTGTATTATCACCCCATGTGCTTATTACATTTTGCCAGCTTGATATAGAACCATTTTGATTTTTTAATGTAACTCCAGTATGAGCATAAACATCACCAGTGTAACCAGCAATCTTATTTTGGTGAGTTGCATAAGTAACATCAAAGACAATTACAATGCTGTCAGTTTCAACAGGATATTCAGGAATAGTTGTGAATTTTGTTTGAGCAAAAGTAATACAGCTTAAAAGCAACAGGGTGATAATTTTCATTTTTTAATAACCTTATAATTGAATAACAATTGTAATTATCAAAATCATGAATTTAATAAAAATTAAGGGAGAAATTATATTTCAAATTTCTCCCTTGAAAAACAAAATTCAGATTTCTTACTTGAGCAAGAGCATCTTCATAGTTTTTGTGTAGTTAGAAGTTTTCAATGTATAGAAATAAACACCGCTGCTCAATCTTGAAGCAATAAAATCAACTTCGTAGGAGCCAGCATTCATTTCTTTGTTAATTAATACTGCAACTTCTTCGCCGAGAGCATTATAAACTTTCAGAGTAACAAAATCTTTTGCTGGGATTGTAAATCTAATTCTTGTAGTTGGGTTAAATGGATTAGGATAATTTTGTTCGAGCACAAATTTAGTTGGAACACCGAGATTAATTTCTCGAACATCTGTTGGTAATCCCTGAGGCCAGAGTTCTACTTGGTCAGATTTATCTTCTTTGTCAGTCCATTTATCAAGTGGAGCAGTATAAGGTTGAACAAACTGACGGGAACCTGTCATAGCACAGAAGCGAACTCTGTAAGCATTTTTTCCGAAACCTGCTTTTTCCTGATAGAATGAGCCATCTCTTGCTCTTTGGAATGCATAACGGTATTCAAAAGCATTGATGCCAGGACCATTAACTGTAAGAGTACCTTCATAAATTTTATCTCCATCTGGGTCGGTCAATTCAAAATAAGTTTGTTCATCGCTGTCAACCCATTTCATTAATCTTGCAAAAACTGGTTGTTCACTTATCCAGTAAACTTTGTCGCCAACTTGCATTGGGTCGCCAGTTTTATTTGGATCCATTGCATCAGTCATATCGACGCGGAATTTTACAGAAATTGATTGACCTTGTGGGATAACAAATTGAGGATAAATATCATCATAATAAACAGGGTCGAGCACTTGATTATTATCACCTGCAAAGTTGACCACTCTGTTTCCACCGCCCATGCTTAAAGGTCTTTCCCAGCCGTCTTTCCAGAGTTCATCAGTATGACCTAAAGCAACATAGTATTTGAATTCTTGCTTTGCACCTACTTCTGTTTTAACAAAAGGAACCTGCAAGAACCAATTTGTTGGAATCAACGGGTCTTGATTCATTACAGAACGTGGTGCATCGCTGTCGCTCCATCCATTAAAACCACCACGAACTTGAAGCTTATCAACTGATGGGTCATAAATTCCAAGTTCTTCAAGTACGCTCATATCAACATTAAATGTAATATTACCATCTTTAATTTCTACATTAGGATTAACATCATTAAAATATCTTGCAATTACATTGTCACCATCTTCAATCCATGCTTGTCTATTTTGGTCAGCCTCCCAGGTTGTTGCACCAGATTTATTTATGTATAAGAATTTATAATTTATCAACTGACCAGAATTAATCTGAACAGTTTTTGTATAAACTGAATCATTATTATCATCAATGAGTTCATCCTGGGAAGTGCTCCAGCCATTAAAATCACCAGCTACAAAAACTTTTCCAGAACCAATTACTAAATCACCTTGTTTGATTGGAAGACGCATATCTGCTTTAAATGTAACATTTGCAGGATTGCCCGATGGCATTGGAATATTATCATAATAAACAACATCAAGAACAAGGTCAGAAGATACATTCTTTACAACTCGATCACTAATGCTTTCCCATCCACCATTTGTAGCTTTTGCCCCATTATGGAAAAACTTGTATTTAAGTTCTCCTGCTGGAACCTGTGTTGTTACTTCATAAATCTTATCTCCATCTGGGTCTGCCATTGGAGTTTCGCCCCACCCATTAAAGCTTCCTCTTACTGAAACTTGATTTTGAGCAGGGTCAAACTTTCCTTTTGCAATTTCTACGCTCATATTAACCTTAAAGGTTACATTATAATTTTGAGCATACATTGCAAAGGCAAAGAAGAACATTGTTAAAAAAATAGGAATTATTTTTTTCATGAAGCCTCCATTATTATTAAGTAAATAAATTAGTTTGTTACGATTCATTTAGAATCCTATAATTATTCCGAAACTATGAATGTTATCAAGATATTTATATTTCTGATAAGAATAATCCACAGAAATTCTAAATAATTCTATTCCATATTTAACACCTACGCCGAGTGTTAAACCTTCCTGATTATCTTTAAGGAATAAACCTTTGTAACCAGCACGAAGATTAAATAAGTTGTCGAATAATGAAAGTTCGCCGCCTACATTTACCCATTGATAATTATCATTTGGATGAATTGCATCAACAGCAATTGTTAATTTTTGATTGTTCAAGAACTGAAATTCTCTTGACAATCCAATTTGTAATCTTAAAGGAAGTTCGAATTCTTCAGTCTTATAGTAAGCATCAAGAGTTTCGTTGTTGCCTGCTCTCTGCGGGTCGGGGTCATGTCTTATCAACAAATCTTCTCCTTCAATTTTCATTTTCGAACCATAATTTGTAATGCTGCTTGCAAATTTGATTCCGTAGAATGGTGTATTAAATATTGTTCCAATATCAATTCCAAATCCTTGTGCAGATGAATTAAAAATATCTTCGCGGATATATTTAACATTTATTCCTATTGTAAAATCTTCTGTTATAAAACGAGCATAAGAAAATCCAAAAGCATAGCTCGAAGCATTAAATTTTTCTCCTGTTCCTTCAGGGAAATATTCTGTAGTAACATCCATTTCACCAACATTAAATGCTGTAACATTAAGTCCAAATGTTCCAATATTTCCAAATGGAATTGCAACACCAAGATAGTTGACACTTAAATCGGCAAACATTTTTGTATAAGTAAAAATTGTTTGAACCTCATTCAAATTAGCTATGCCGGATGGATTCCAGTACATAGAAGATACATCATTTGCAACAGAGCTGTATGCACCTCCCATTGCATTTGCACGAGGACCAATTCCAATACTCAAGAATTTTGCAGCAGTTGTTCCTGTTTTAGTAACCTTTTGTGAATAAATTTGATTGCTGTTTATCAACAGGAGTGAAAGAGCAATCAATAAAAATTTATAAATCACAATAAAATTCTTTTGCCTTTTCATTTTATCTTAAACTCCATTTTATTTTATTATTGCAAATTTTCCTGTCTTTGTACCAATGCCAGGAGCATCAACATGATAAATGTAAACACCATAAGAAACTGATAATTTATCTCTACTGAGTAAATCCCATTCTTCAGCGCCGTCATTAATTGGGCTGTCGTGTTCAATTACATCAACAAGTTCTCCGTTAACAGTAAATATTCTTATAGTGCATTTATTTGGAAGATGAGTAAAGTGAATTGAACGAGGTCCTCTTCCGCTTGAATATGGATTCTTAGGTTCCCACAATGCAGTTGCTACATAAGGATTAGGAACTACTTTAATTTTATCGAGATCTGCTTTTGCTTTATCTGTATCAATGAATCCTTTCTTTGCAACAAATCTATATTTATCGCTCGACAAGAAAGGCTTTTTCAATTTTAGATTAATAACATCACCTTTCTTGGGTAATCGTGTTCCTTTTGATGGATTTGGAGTATCAAGCAAATAGAACCACCAGGTGTAAACAGGAATATTGTTTTTGTTTGGTTCTACAAAAACTATTCTGTCTCTTCTTGCACCATTTGTTGATAAAACTCCATCACTACCATCAACTTCTACGAAAATGAAATCGATATATTTATTCTTACTTACATTAAAGACTTTGAAATTAACTAGCTTTGATGGAAATGTATTAGTTCCAAATTTTCCTTCAATTGATTGACCAAAACCTACATCACCAAATTCTATTCGATAATCATTTGGTCTTTCCTCGCCGCTTAATCCTGTGGGCCAGACAAACTTTTCAAATTGATAATTGACAATTGTCGTATCATTCCATTTTGATTCATCTCTGTTAAGTTCCACTCTTTTTTCATTCTTAAATTTCAATCTAAATCCATCTACGAGAGGTTGTTCTGTAGTTTCTGATAAGTCTGTGATTTTGCTTAGAAGAATTTTATTTTCAGTAGAATCAATTAGAGAATAATTTTTAGTTGTTAATGTATCTGGCTGACCTACTTTTTTAGATACTTTAATTGTATCTTCAAAAATTATGTGATAAACATGACCATCTTTGATTTTATTAAGGTCAATAATTTCATAAGAAATTGTACCTGAAGAAGAACCTTCTACTCTGCTGATATTTCCTAAAGTTGGTTCAGTAAAACCTGCAGCAGGAGCATTTGGAGTAACCCTAACCACATTAGAACCTAATTTTACAGAACCATCTTGCTGCAATGAAACTCGAATTGGAGATTCTGATGGAATAATTTCTCCTTCAGGGAAACCGAAGTCGTAAGCAACAAGAGCATAATAATATGTAAATCCATTTTTCACTGTAGTATCTACAAAAGTATGTTTAATTCCAGAATCAGTTCCAAGAAAATATTTCACACCATCAATACCTACAGGGTCAAATCCTTTGATACCATCAACAAGGTCAAATTGTGCAATAGGAGTTTTGAATTGTTTATTTCCATAACCATTAGTAATATTTTCTGCATCAAGAAATGCCGGATCAGAAGAGCGATACAATTTATAACCTTCAAAGTCTCTTCCATTGCCGCCAATAGCATCGATGTAAGGGTCAAATGAAGATTCAGCTACATCATCCCAGTAGAGTGTAACTTTATTATCACCTGGGACTGCAGTCAAAGTAGGAATTAAAGGAGCATTAGCAAATCGATAGTCGTTATTATAAGTTTCTTGAGCACGAACTCTTTTTCTTAATATTTCCTTTTTGCGATATTGACCGTTTGGATCGGGAACCGGACCATTAGCAAGTAAAACAACAAGTGAAATTGGTTCAGTTTGACCTGATTTAAGCGGGAATAAACTTGATGAAACAAACAAATCATATTCACCTGCAACAACTTCAGCTGGGTCATAAAATTTTCCTGGAATCATAAAGTCGAACCACATTTGAGCATCGCTGTTAATATTTAATCCGCCGGCTGGGACGTAATCAGCATTTGTAATACCAATTTGGTCTGTTTCGCTGACATCTGTAACATCAACACTGGGTTCACCAGGAAGCCCAAATCGTGCACCTGATGTAGGTTTACCATCATTTTCTCCAGGGTCGCCTGTATCAGGAACACCGTCTAAACCAACATCATCTCTTAATGGATTCCAATCATAATCATTATCAATTCCATCATCACGAGCTTCGTCAATTAAAACATCAATACCATCATCAATGCCTTCATCAATTGCACCATCATTATTATTATCAATTCCATCTGCATATTTCATTCCTAAAGTAGATTGAACAACATTGTATAAAATAATTTTATCATTTACTCTGTATCTGTAGAATGGTGCATCTTGTGCTGCTTTATTAATCATATCCTGAGTTATTACAGGGCTTCCATCTTCACCATCGCCATCATTATCAATACCATCTTTGAATGGTAAATCGAGTTTATCCGATGTAACCATAATTAAATGAATTTGACCTTTTTGAAAATCATCAAGTGGAGGCCAGATATGCCATTTATTATTTGAAGCTGTATTAACCATATCCTGAGTTACAATAGGGCTATTTCTTTCTACTTTAAATCTTGGATGTTTTGCAATCCATGCAGGGTCAGTAGGTTGAGCAATTCCATCTGCATAAGTAACGCCTCTTTGAACTCCAAAAGGAATATGAGTTTGATTTTCGTCGATAAGGCCATTTCCATTATCATCAATTAAATTATCAGGAATTTCTCCTTCAATCATTTCTGCGGAAATAAAATTATTTAACTCGGGGCTGTCTCCATCATTATCGATTCTGTCAACTGCATTGCCTGGAGTTTCAAGGAAAGCAACAGCAACAATACCAACGGGGTCCGAACCAAATTGAGGAGCTTTGTGGTCATAATCTCTTGACCAAGCAATATCTTCAAGAAGGTCGAATTCAGAAATATCATCCTGTGAATCTCCATCACCGCCAACGAAATCTGCATACCAGACAGTAACACCAACTTTTTTAATATCTTTTGTTCCATCATTTTTTACATAATGAAGCAGATAGAGAGCATCTTCAACAAGAACTTGAGACCATGCAAGTGCTCTCACATCAAGAAGAATTCCCAAACCTTTTCTTGTTAAATCTGTAGTATCAGGGAAATAATTTACATATCTATCATATTTATCATCAGAGGCACGATAGAACATTTCTTGATCTGCATTAAAAATATTTTTCCCGAAGTAACCATTCCATGAACCTTTCCAACCTGGGTCAATTGGGTCGTTCATTCTATCGGGCCAGAAGGCAGGCCAGGTTTCCTCATCTACGCTTGTTGCAATTTCATTTTTTCTTTCATTGAAATATCCAGGCACAGGTTCAAAATTCCAGGTTTTTCCTTCAGGAGAACGGCGGAAGTTAAATACATCAATTATTCTTTGTGTGGCTCCTGTATTATCTACAACTTCTCCACCAACAAAAACTCCGAGCATAGCTAAGTAAACATGTCCTGTATTTTTAGGCCACTCATAAGGTGTTTGAACAGAAATTGGATATTGACCACCTTCTCTTCCTGTCATACCAAAATTAAAAACTGTAGTTCTAATTCTATTACCTTCCATCTGACCTTTGGTTCTTTTGGTTGGGTCTCCTCGCTCTTTGCCAGGAGTATATTGAGCATATTGATTTACTGTCATTAATAATGAAATTAGAATGCAAACGATTTTAAAAATCTTATTCATAACAATTCTCCTGCTTCCTTTTTAGAATGATAATTCAATTCCAAATTGAACTAATCTTGGTTCGCCATAATTAGTTGGATATCTTAAATATTCTTCTACTGTATTTGGTCTATGCGGGTCGTAGCCAATATTTCTTCCTTCGGTTGTGTAGTCTGCTTTTCCTGTATCACCATAAACATTGACTACAACTTTTGTATCAAACAAATTAAATACATTTAGAAAAGCTGTCATATCAAACACAGAAATTTTGAATGTTTTATGAAGTCTTAAATCAAAAACATATTGATTTGGTTTTCTTCTGCTGTTTCGTTGCAAACCTGAAGTAATTCCTCTATCGGCAGTGTATTGAGTAATTGAAGGTGTGTAAGGAAGTCCTGTTCCATATCTGCTTATAAAAGAAATTCCCCAATCAACATCTCCGACAAAGATTGACAAATTCAATAAGTGTCTTTGGTCCCAATCAAGTGGAATTAAATATAATGTTGGTTCATTATTCCCAAGTTGTGCATAAAATTCATCTTCTGGATTTGAATTACTTCCTTCTGCTACTTGATAAGTATAATTCAAGTCAATAGAATAATGATTGCTGAATCTTTTATTTACATTCAGAGTTATTCCTTTAACATTGGAATAATCTTTATTGATGTATGTTGAATAACTCACAAGATTGCGTGTCATGATTAAAGGACCTGCAGTAATCCAATTTCGAATATCTCTGTAAAAAGTTGTCAGGTCAACTGTGAAATTTTCAAATAGTTCTTGACGAAAACCAATTTCATACATTGTTGTGCTTTGCGGTTTTAAATCTGGATTTCCATAAGGTCCATAACTGCTGCCAGTATTGGGAACATAATAAGGACCAAGATTAAACAGATACTGAAAAGTTGGAATCTGCAAAAATTGTCCATAAGAAAAATGAAGAACACCTTTATCGCTTATTGGATATGCAATTCCAAATCTTGGACCTATAGCCCATTTAGGAGAAGCATTTTTGTAGAAATAAGGTTCTCGTTCTTGTAAACTCATATTTGCAAGTTCTGACCTTAAAGGCAAGTTTATGTTTGGGTCAGTTGGGTCAACTAAAACTTTTCCTTTTGAATCAAAGTAGTCGAGTCTTAAACCGATATTAATAATTACACTTTCATACTCAATTTTATCTTGAATGTAAGCAGAAAATTCAACTGGTGAATTTGAATATTTCGTTCTGTTAGGTGTATTTTCTTCTGGAATCGAAGGAACAAATGGTTCTACAGGAATACCATTTACTCTTAATGGTTCAAGATTATAATCGTCAACTTTTAGTTTGTGCCATCTTCCTTCTACTCCAAATTTAATCATGTGTTTATCTGTTATTTGACTTGTAAAATCAAGTTTACCAATCAATGAATTAGTAGTTCTGAAATATCTATGAAGATTTGTTCCTTTTGATGCAAAGGCATATCCAACAGTTCTTAATGAATCAGGGTGTAAATATCTTGGGTCATAAGGGTCGTCATAAAGTTTTTCATTAAAGTCTCTGAAAAAATTTGATATTTTCAAAACATAAAAAGATTTGCTTGAAAGAGTATGAGTAAGCGTAAAGGTAGCATTGTAACTTTTATTAAATTTTTTAACATCGCCGTCAGGATTTAATTTAAAGAAGTGATTATAATCTTTATAATTATTTGTTGAATACAACAATTCGGCATTCATTTTAATTGAAGAAGAAGGAAAGAAACTCAAGTTCAACTGACCAAGCAATCTTTTGTTGTAATTCATTGGAACTAATTTTCCATCTCCTTGCGAACCATCCGGATTAAATTTTCTAATTCCATACAAATAGCCATCATCATAAGTATAACGCAGATTTGAGAAGAAAGTTAATTTATCATTAGTTAATGGAATAGGACCGCTTAAACTTCCCTGAAGGTTATAATTTGTAAAAGGATTAAACTTATCAATTCCTGTAAAGTATTCAGTAAAATTGGAAAGATAATCGCTGCTGTATAGTTTAATATTGCCATCAAATTTTCTTCCACCTTCTTTAGTTACAACATTAACAATTCCAGAAAGTGCCTGCCCATATTCTGCATTAAATGTTCCACTAATTACCTGAAGTTCTTGAATACTGCTGTTATCGATATCAATACCGCGGCTGTTATCAAATGCATCTGTAATTGAAACCCCATTTACCCAGTATGCAATTTCTGTTGTTCTACCACCTCGAATATGAAATTCTCCTCCAGCTCCTTTAGTTACACCTGCCTGCAATTGCAGAACATCGTTTAATTCTACTACAGGCAAATTATTTATTTCATCTGCGGTTACTTTTGCCTGACTTGATGTTACATCTTTTTGAATGCCATAAACATTAGCTCTTACAACAACTTCTTCCAAGGCAATTGTTGATTCTTCCATTTCAACATTTTGAACTGTGGTTAAATCAATTGATATGATAACATTACTTACGACAACAGGCTTATAACCTACAAACTGATATTTAACATTGTATCGTCCGGGAGGTATATTCAAGATGATATAATTTCCCTCGATATCGGTGCTGCCTCCTAAATTTGTTCCTTCGATTGTAATGTTTACAAGCGGTAACGGCTCTCTCGATTTTTTATCTATAACTTTTCCTACAAGTTTACCAGTTGTACCGCCGTAAATTACAATAGAAGCAAAAAACAAAAACATAAAAATCGTAATTACTTTCTTCATATAATCTCCTGCTCAATTTATTTGAATGTTACTTAATTTTTTTTCGTCAAAAGAGATTTTTACTTTTTGTGAAAGTTTATCGATGTACGACTGCATAATTGATTTTGATTTTTCTTTTTTCAAAAAACGATGTGCAAGCTCATAAACATCTTTGAAATTTTTCAAACTACCTTCTTTTTTTTCCAGCACTTTAAATATCACATAATAATTTTCAATTCTTACAGGACCATAAACTTTTCCTATTTCAGATTTTTGAAGATAGCTGCCAAGCATTCCAAATTGTGATAAGCTTGATAGTTCAATAATTCCATTATTTTCTGCAGTTATTTTTCTTAAAGAATTCTTCTTTGCTATTGAACCAAAATCCTCGCCTTGATTTATTAATGTCAAAAGACTATCTGCCGTTCTTTTGTTTGACACAATAATTTCTTGAATTTTGAATTCAGGCTCTGTTTGAAAGTATATTGGATTATTTTTATAAAAATCATATACAGCACTGTCAGAAAATTGATAACTATTGTGAATTTCCTCTCGCTTATATTTTAGAAAAATATTTTTGTTATACTTATTAATTACTTCCTTCACTTCTGAATCTTTATCATAATTTTTTTCTTCAGCAATTTTGAGCAGTAAATCTTGTGTAACAATTCCTTTAACCGCTGCACTCAATAATTCCAAAGAATTAATTTTTTGACGATGAAACTGCGGTATATCATTAATTCGTTTTTCAAGTTCATTTACGGTGTAACTTTTGTTTTCATACTTAGCACAGATTTTATTGCCTGCTGTCTTTTCAATATTAACATTCCTCATCAATGCAGCAAAAAGATTTTTAAGATTTTCTTCATCAATAAAAATTTTTTTCATGTCAACAACTTTATTAAGATACTCCAATTCTGCACTTCTTTTCTTTCTAAGTTTAACTACTCTTTGCATGTGAGATTTTTTCTTTTGAAATTCCCATTCAGTAAGAATAGGATGAGTTACTTTATCTTCAACTTTTATTATGCTGTAACCATATTTAGTTTTTACAGGTTTAGAAATTTCGCCGATATTCAAGCTGTAAGCAGCATCTTCGAACGCAGGGTCCATGTCGCCCCAGCTGAAGTAACCAAGATAACCTCCATTATTAGCAAGTGTTGAGTCTGTAAAAATTTGTTTTGCCAGCGAGTCAAAACTTACACCTTCCATAACAAGTTTATACAAACTATCTGCTTCTTCTTCTGTGAATGCAAATAAATGTCGTGCAGCAACTTTTTGATTTGTTTTTAAAAATGCATCTCTTAATTCTTCTTCTGTTGCTGTTATTTTTGCATAGACTTCTCTGTCCTTCAAGAAAGCAAGTATGGTTTGTTTTCTTGCCCATTCTAATTCTTTCAAATATTCTGGATTATTAAAAATATTTTTGTTGTCGTCATAGTAATAAAGCAATAATTCATTAATCATGTTTTGAAGTATTGAACGACGAGTAACTATGTTATCTTTTATCCCAGAGGCAAGAAGATATTCTTCGTATCGGGATTTAAATTCATTCACAAAAATTTTGTGATTGCCTACAGTTGCCAGAATATCATCGTCATTTAATTTGAATGCCGATATTAAAAGCAATAAAGCTGCAAGCAATAAGTATTTATATTTGCTAAAACCTATTACCATATAATTTATTTTAATATGAGAATTTCATAAGGCTTAAATGAAATTCTCTTATTTGAAATAATTCTTCCCGTTAATAATTCGTTCCAGTTTTTCTTTGTTTTGTCAAAAGTATTTAAATCTAATTCTGTCTCAATTGAATCAATATTTGCAACAACAAGGATTTCGGAATTATCATATTGTCTTTTGTAAACCAGTAATTTTTTTTCATTGATTGGTATAAAATTAATTTTGCCTAATGATAAAATTTTATTTTCATTTCTTAACAATGCCAATTTTTTATACCAATTAAAAAGCGAATCATCAAATGAAACATTATCAGAAATTCTTGATTTTCCAAAGGGGTGCGATTTTTCTGCATCATATTTAAATTCTTTCCAGACCATTGGTTTGCGGCAATCCGGATCATCTCCGCCCCACATTCCAACTTCATCTCCATAATAAATATGAGGAGCTCCAGGAAATGTAAATTGAATTGCTACAGCTAATTTTTGTTTTTTGCGTTCTTCTTCGTTTGGTTTTCTAACATCAAACTCAGGATTTTGTGCAGGGTTTCCATTGTGGTCATATAAATTGTCTGGATTAACAATTAAAGATGCAAGTCTTTCTGTATCATGACTTCCAAGTAAATTCATCATCACATAAAAATTTTCTCCATATTGATTCATCATTGTACTAATTGTATCAATAAATCCATCAATTCCAGTAAAATATTTTTTTGAAAAGATTAGATTTTTGATTGCTCTTGTAAATCGATAATTCATTACTGCATCAAATTCTTTTTTAAGCCATGGAGCAGCATTATACATTTCATCATTTCTCCAATCTTTCCACCAGACTTCGCCAACAAGATAAGCTTCGGGATTAATTTCTCGAACCCACTTTCTAAATTTTTGCCAGAATTTATGGCTTACCATATCTGCAACATCTAATCTCCAGCCATCTATTCCATCAGCAGGATTTCCATCATTGTTTGGATCCATCCATCTTTTCACAACTGCATGAATATGATTTGCAGGAGCTTCAACTATTCCATTTTCATCTTCTCTTATTTCAGGCAAATCTTTAACGCCATACCATCCTTGATAATCAAATTCATTTTCTGGAGTTTCAGGATTATCCCATTTTTTAATTACATACCAATCTTTATAAGGTGAATTTTGTTGATTTTTCAAAATGTCTTGAAATGCCCAGAAAGTTGTTCCAGTATGATTAAAAACACCGTCAATAATAATTTTAATATTTCTTGAATGTGCTTCTTCAATTAGTTTTAAGAAAAGTTTATCTGCCGAAGTCCATTTCCATGTTGATGGGTCAGCAGGATTTTCAGTTTGCCAGATTTTTCTGTCACCTTCAGGGTCTGGTCCAAAATTGTTATCAACATGATGATACATCGATGCATCATATTTGTGAAGTGACGGAGCTTCAAAAATTGGATTGAGATAAATTGCAGTAACACCAAGTTCTTTAAGATAATCAAGCTTGTCGATTACTCCTTGAAGGTCGCCTCCATATCTTCTTAAAGCAGCATTACGATAGAAATCCATTCCTGTATTTTTTTCCCAAGCTTGAAGTTCATACCAATCTGAAGTCCATGGATGAATTTGCCAGCCATCAGGAACGAAATAGGGCCAAGAGCCTTTCAAATCTTCCGGCTTTGGGTCGTTAGATTTATCGCCATTAAAAAATCTTTCAGGAAAAATTTGATACCACACAGCTTCTTTAGCCCACTGTGGCGATTCAAAAAATTTTTCTTGAGAGATTAAATAGTCATTCAAAAGAAAAATCAATATTAAAAATATTTTTCTCATCTTAGTAATATAATTCGATGCTGTTCAAATGTGATTTTGTAATTATCTTTAATGAATTGTTTTCATAAATGAAATCTTTAATTTCATTTTTATTTACCAGAACTTTTCTGGGCTTTTCAATTCCAACAAATCGAAATGAAAAATTTGTTACATAACTTTGATAATCATTTTTGATTTTTTGAACATTCAAAGAAATTGATTTTTGATTTTGATTAATGGAAAATTTTGTCAATGAATAATTCCCTTTTTCACAATCAAAAGTTAATCCGTCATCTTCATAAAAAGTATATTCAGAAGATGCTGAAGGGAAAACTAAAAATTCGAGTGTGTCAATTTTTTCTTCACCAACATAATTCAAAACTTTTTGCATTGGAATTATTCCACCTGCTTTCAAGAAAATAGGAATTTGATTTATTGGTGTTTCTTTAATAATCCATTTACTGCCGTCAACAACTTTATTTTCATTAATATCATACCATTTGCCTTCAGGGAGATATAATTTTTTAAAGTTATCGAATGAATTTAGAACTGGTGCAACAAGTAAATTATCACCAATCATAAATTGATATTGTGATTCATGATGATAACAATTTTCATCATTTTGATAATTAACAAACATAGCTCTCATTATAGGCAAGCCAGTTTGAGCAGAGTTATAAAATTCATTATACCAAAAAGGAAGCATTTTATATCTTAATTGAATAGCTTTCTTAATATCAGGTTCAACAAAATCTCCAAAAGTATAAGGTTCACGAAAACGAGTATCAACAGAAGAATGAGCTCTAAAAAATGGAGTGAAAGCACCAAGCTGATACCATCTGATTATTAATCTATCTGATGGTTCTCCAATGAAGCCGCCGACATCAGAACCAATGAATGGAACACCACTTAATCCCATGTTAAGAGACATAGTGCATGCAAGATAAAGATGCTCGTCATTAGCAACATTATCTCCTGTCCAAACAGCAGCATATTTTTGTATTCCAGCATAACCAGCGCGGGTTAGAATAAAATGTCTTTTGTTTGAATATTTTCTTAATCCTTCATAAGTGGCTTTTGCCATTGAAAGTCCATATACATTATGGATTTTTTTATGATTAGCTTTATGGCCATTATCATCAAACATAACTATATCAGGAAAATGTTGGCCCCAAACTGCTGGTTCATTCATATCGTTCCAGATTCCTTCAACTCCTTGATTTAAGAAACCGCCAACTTTTTGAGCCCACCAATTACGAGTTACTTCTTTTGTAAAATCTGGGAAATAAGCCCAGCTGGGCCATACTTCTCCTTCATAAAGTTTTCCATCTGGATATTTAGCAAACAAATCATTCTTTATTCCCTCGCGAGCCATAAAATAATTTGTATCTGCTTTTACACCAGGGTCGATAATTGTTACTACTTTGAAACCAATATTTTTCAAATCATTGAGCAATTGTTCTGGATTTGGAAATCGCTCTTTGTTCCATGTAAATACTCTGTATCCATCCATGTAATGAATATCTAAATAAATTACATCGCATGGAATTTTTCTTTCTCGAAAAGTTGATGCAACAGTTCTAACAAGAGATTCGGGATAATAGCTATATCTGCTTTGTTGAAAGCCCAATGCCCAGAGCGGCGGAAGATTAATTTTTCCAGTCAATTTTGTGTAATCTGAAATCACTCTTTTAATTCCGGGTCCATAAATAAAATAATAATCCATCTCGCCGCCTTCTGCACCAAACCAATAAAATCTGTTGTTGCTTGCTCCAAAATTAAAATATGATTTATACGAGTTATCGAAAAAAATTCCGTATGCTTTGTAATTTCTTATTCCAATAAAAAATGGAATTGATTGATAAAGCTCATCTGACCTGCTTGAATAAGCAGGAAAATCTGTATTCCATAATGTATATTGTTTCCCATTTCTTAAAAGACCATCAGATTTTTCTCCCAAGCCATAAAATTTTTCGTCATTAAAAAGTTTTTTGAAACATCTAACCTCGTCGTTATCAAATGCAACTCCAAAGCTTTCTTCATCTGCATTAATCAAATTATTTTGTAAATCATAAATAGAAATTCGGCATGGATTCTTTTTTATTTTAACAACAAGTTCTTTTGTTTTAATCTTTATATCATTTTCATTTTCAGTCAAATCAAATTCGGATTTTTCTGGAACAGTAAAGTTTACTGCATACGAAGGAGCTGAAGAAAATTTTTCCTGGTTGGTAAATCGAAATCTCAAAATGTTGTTATCAATAACGTAGAGATTAAACTTAGCATTGGACAATTCAAATTCAATTCTATTAGAATATGTTTTATAATTTTTTACATTGCCTGCAAATTCGAATTCAGCAAATGCTATTGATATATTCAAGAAGAAAAAAAGTAAAATTATTTTTTTCATACTTCCCTGCATTTTTGTTTTAGTGAATATTAGTGAAACTTTGACTCAAAAGCATTTTAAATCGAAGTAAAACTTTGAGTGATATCAAATTCAATTTTGAAAAGGTTTGTATTCAAAAAATATTCTCCATTCAAAAGCAGGCTCATTTAATTACAAAAAAAATACCATCAAAAAATTTTGATTATATGCTAATTTTGAATTTTTCTAAAACTTTGGATAAACGTTTACTTATTAATATGATAAGTTGCGATTATTATTTTAATAATTGGAAGAATTCTTACTTAATAAAAATCATCTTCTTTGAATCAAAAAAGTTGCCTGCTCTGAGAGTGTAAATAAAAATTCCTGAGGAAGGAAGTTTATCGTTCAATGATGCAATTGAAAATTCTACTTGATATGTTCCAGCATCTTTATATTCATTAACTAATGTTGATATTTCTCTTCCTAAGATATCGTAAACTTTTAATACAGTAAAATTTTTCTCGAGTAAATGATAACGAATTATTGTGCTGGGATTAAATGGATTGGGATAATTTTGCTCGAGCAAAAATTTTCTTTCAAATGTTTTTTCTTTAACATCTGTGCTTACAATTCTTGGAAGATAATATGAATCTGCAATAGCATCCTGATAAGCTTTTAATGACATATCTGAAGAATTAATTCTCCAATCTGTATCCACAGTTCCTTCATATTTTCTGATATGAAACCATGTTACAGCTTTAATTTTTGGAAAAGAATATTTCAAATAAATTGAATAAGCTTTTCGAATCCACTCGGATTTACTTCCTCCGATTTCAACCGAAGCAAATTCCGCAATCATCATCGGCTTATTATAACTTACAAACTTTTGGTATAGAGATGAATAGATATCAAAAAATTCTATCCAGCCAGACCAGCTTTGAGTTCTTCCAAAATTGTATCCATCAAAACCAATCCAATCGACATACTCATCTCCGGGATAATAATTTTCTGGAACATTCCAGCTTTCATTTGGAGAACTTCCATTGTTTGGACACCAAATCCATACAACATTATTTACACCTTCTTCTTTGAATAAATCATGAACTCTTCGATAAGCAGAAATAAATCTTTCAGGACCATCAGGCTTGTTTGGGTCGCCAAAGCCATTTTTTGTTCCACCTCCATTCTTTGCCCCACCGTATGTATACCAATCACCATTGAATTCATGACCAAGACGAATGAAAAGTGGTTTGCCCCAATTTTTTACTTGTTTTGCATATCCTCGAATGTAATTGTCATAATTGCCGTTGATTATTCCATCAAGTGGGTAGGGCGAACCACTAACTTGCGGCATCCAAGTTATATGAGGTATCGAACCATTTGAAACAATTTCATTGCATTTTGATTCAGGAAAATCTGGAATTTTATTGCTGGGCCATCCTGTAAAAAACATTTCAATTGCAATTTCTTTTTTTGCAAGTTCTACAAATTCTTTATGTGTATCATTTCCAGTAAATGCTGAATGATAACATCCATATTCTGGAACAGGAATAATCTGTGCAAACAGTAAATTAAAATTCATAATTAAAAGAAGAATAAAAATTTTTTTCATATCTGCTTCCTTCATTTTATGGTATCATCAAATGCTATTTTATTAAAAGCATCTTTTTTGTTTGAACAAAATTTTTAGCAATAATTTTATAGAAATAAATTCCACTTGAAAGTTCTGATGCATCGAATTTAATTTCATATTTTCCCGGTTGTTTAATTTCATCTTCTAATATTTTTACTTCTCTTCCTAATAAATCATAAATTTTTATTGTGACTCGAGAAACCTCAGGAACTTGATAACTGATAATAGTAGATGGATTGAAAGGATTGGGATAGTTTTGATATAATTTGTATTCATCAGGTTTTTTAAATTCTTCTTTTTCAACATCAGTTAATATTCCATCAATATTAAAAAAAGGGGCATAAAGTGCTTTCAAGGAATTAGCAACTGGTTTAGCATTTTTTCTATCCATGGAATACAAACCCATAGTTTGCCAGCCGCCGGTTTTATTCTGATACCAATCAAAAACTGTCCACCATGTTGTTGCAGCAAGACAACCATTGGCTTCATTCAATTTTCCAGATTCATCATAAGGCAGAAAAAATCGAAAAGCTTTGAATGTTTCATCAAGAACTTTTAATTGGGTTTGCTCTTCAGCTCCATCTTCTCTTGACCAATAACCAAATTCTGTATCTATTATTGGTTTTTTTGAATAATAATTTTTTGCATCAAGTAAAAATTTTACAGTGCCGCTGTAATAGTCAAATGGTTTGCCATAAAAAATTCCGAAATACATTGTCCAGCCTGCAATATCAAGAGGAAAATGGGTTAGGTCGTTATAACCAGGATTATTTGCTGCAGATGATTGAGTTAATAATCTTCCATCATAATAATTATTTTTCAAATCATCTTTAATTCTGTTGTTAAAAATCAATCTGTTAGTTGTTTCTTTGCATTCATTTGATGTACTCCACATAATGATTGAAGGTCTATTAAAATCACGAAATACCATTTCCCTGAACATTTGTTCATGGATATGACGCTGATTATTTTGAATCTGCCATTCTTCTGCATTATCGAACCACCAGACAGGAATTTCTTCCATGATTGATATTCCAAGTCTATCTGCAATTAAATACGTATAAAGATGATTTGGATAATGTGCTGTTCTTAAAAACTTTGCATTTAGTGATTTTATTAATTTCAAATCGGAATAAATAATATCAAGAGGAATACTTCTTCCATAAACGGGATGGTCTTCATGACGTGCAACCCCAGGAAGAAATACAATGTGATTATTGAATATTAATTTATTCTCTTTTGTTCTTACTTGTCTTATTCCAAATTGAGTATAAAATTCATCCAGCACTTTTTCATTTTCTTTTAATGAAACTTTCATTACATACAAATTCGGTTCTTTCATAGACCATAATTTTGGATTTGATATTTTTAGATTTGTTCTCCACACATTAATTGAATCAGCAAAAGTTTCAATTGTTGTTTCTAAGTTTCCTTCTGCTTGAACTTTTTTGCCTGCAATATCAGAAGAAAATTCAGAAGCGATGTTATTATCATTTACATTGCCTTCATAAATTTCTATTTCTATTTTGCAATTGCTTGAAGGAGTTTTGTTATTATTTTTCAAAACTATTGTTGTTTGAATATTTCCATCTAAATCAAGAGGAACAACATCTGCCCTAACTACAGAAATTGGATTAGAGAATTCTAAATAAACATCGTGGATTATTCCTGTATAATTGAACCAATCACACTCAATAAATGGAACAATATCTTTTCTTGTTCCCCACTTTGGATTATCAACTCTAACTGTTATTTGATTCTTTCCTCCGTAATTGAGTTTATTGGTTACATCAAATGCAAATGGAGTATAACCACCTTCATGATAGCCGATATAATTATCATTAATCCAAACATCTGCAACATAATTCACCGAATAAAAAATTAACTTCACAAATTTACTTTTGAGTGAATCATCAACATTAAAAGTTCTGCGATACCAAACACCATCGGCATATAACTCTGGTGGAGTTGTAGTTCCTGTTGTTGAATTTTCAACAGAAGGAATTATTTTTGTTTCCCAAGATGAATCATCATAAGTTGATAAACATCTACCATCAGCTTCAGAGATTAAATTGTTATATCCTGCAGCATCTCTCTTTGCAAGTGTAATATTATCTGATGCATTAAATCTTTTTTTCTTCCATTCACCTTTTAAGTCAATTATAACTCTTTTCTGCTTTTCAAAAGAAGGAAGAGGCATTCCATTTTGATAAGGAATTTTAATTCCATTAAAATCTATCAATTTTAATGTGGGTTCAAGTGTGGCAATTTGTGATTTTAAATTTATAAATGAAAATATCAAGAAAAGATAAACAATAAACAGCTGCAGATTTTTATTCATATATATTTCTCTTTTTTTAAGAAAAATTTAACAAAAAGAATACCCGAGCAATGAGTTTAGAAATTCATATTTTTCAAATGAGTAATGAAGAAAAAGAATTGTTGCTTATTAAAGTGATAATTTTCAGTTATTAAATTAATAACTTCCTGTGGCAATAAGATTGGTTAATAGAACGCAGATTAGCTCGGTTTAATTGAAACCGCAGAGTTGCAAAGATATTTTAGAGATTTTTCATCTACCTATGGCGAACTCAAAATGACTTTTGATTTATTTAATCATTATAAAGGAACCCCGCATTAGGTGGAGTGACTTAAGAATCTAAAAAACAGAGAAAATCTGGTAAATCTGTGTTTTATCTGCGTTCAAAAAAATAATCAAACCACAAAGTGCTCAAGGAATCGCAAAGAATAAGAGAGGCAAAGAAGTATTCATGATTATATCAAATTTCACAAATTAATTTCATTGAACATTTTTCTTTTCAAGTCGTGATTCTAACTCCAGCATTTGTTTAATTTTTTCATCGAGTAGTTTATTCTGAAGTTTAAGCTCTTCTAATTTTTTTTCAATTTCATTTTCATATTCCATTTTATTCCAATAACCTCGTTGTTCAAAATATCCTTTGAAAAGCCAGTTATGTTTTAATGCTTCCATATTCTCTGCAAAACTTGATGATGCAATCTTAGCATCTTCAGAAGTTTTTGCAAGATTATTCAAGATTACCTTAATAGAATCAGCTACAGATTGGTCAGAAATTAAAGTGCCAAGTGCACCTTCTCCTTTGTCCACTTTTTCTATTAATCTTTTTATATCTGCTGTTGCATTATCAACATTGGAGATAATTGATTTAATACTTTGTGTCATTTCAATAATGATATCTGAAACATCTGTTAATCTATCAGTTATTGCAGTTAAACTTTTATCTGCATTTTGTGTGATGCTTACTGCAGAACGATAAAGTCTGTCATCATTAACAACCTTACCAATTGTTCCTTCGCCCTTGTTAACTTTGTTTACAATATCAGCAAGGTCCTTAGTAACATTTTTCAGATAAGCAATAACAGCTTCGGTTTCTTCAACTATTACAGAAATATTTAATGGATTTTTTGATTTAATAATTCCGCCGTCAGAAATTTCTTCGAGGTTTGGCGAGCCTGGTGTTATTGTTACAATTTTTTTACCAACCAATCCTTCTGTTTCTATTGCTGCTTGACTATCAAGACGAATAAATCGTTTCAGTTCGCTGTCGATTCTCATTCGGACTTCTACATTTCCAGTTTTTTCATCAACAAGTGAAATTCCACTTACACTTCCAATATCATAACCACTTAATCTAACAGGTGCACCGGTTTTTAATCCTTCTATCTGATTGAAATATGCTTTTATTTCTATTGTACCTGTAAATAATTGTTCTCTGCTTCCAATAAGAAAAATTGAAATGACAAGTAATATTGTTCCAATGAAAATAAAAATTCCAAGTCGTGCACCTTCTAATTGTTTTAACATTTTTGCCTCGCTTATTCTTTTATAAATTCATGGCTGAAAAAGTTTTTCAAAAATGGGTCATCAGAATTAGCCAGTTCTTGAATACTTCCTTCATAAGCAATTTTAGCATCTTTAAGAAAAATTGCACGGTCGGCAATAATTTCTGCACAAATTAAATCATGAGTAACAATTATTGAAGTCATATTTAATTTTTTTTGTAATGTTAGAATTAAATCGCTAATCTCTTTTGTTGTTATTGGGTCTAAACCTGTTGTTGGTTCATCATAAAGCATAAGTTCAGGGTCAGTAATAATCGAACGAGCAAGCCCAATTCTTTTTCTCATTCCACCCGAAAGTTCAGATGGCATTTTATCAATTGCATCTTCAAGTGAAACTAATTCAAGTGTATATTTTACTTTATCTTCGATTTCGTTAGGTGTTAATTCTGGAAAATGTCTTTTTAATGGGAAAGCAAGATTTTCTCTCACAGTCATTGAATCATAAAGAGCAGAACTCTGAAAGAGAAAACCAATATTTTTTCTAAGCTTATTCAATTCGTTAATTGAAAGTTTTGTTACATTCTGACCATTAATAAAAATGTTTCCTTCATCAGGAATCATCAATCCAATTATGCATTTAAGCAATACACTCTTGCCTTGTCCGCTTCTTCCAAACACAACAAGATTTTCTGCTCTCTTAACTTCAAATGAAATTTTATCGAGCACTGTATGACTGTCGAATCGTTTTGTTAAATTTTCTACTACAACTACCCGAGTGTTGGCCATAACCATAATGTTATTTTTACTAAAATCATATCAAAAATTAAAATAAGTAATGAAGAAAGAACCACAGAAGTTGTTGAAGCTCTGCCAACCCCTTCTGTTCCTCCTTCTGCTGTAAAACCTTTGTAAGAACCAACTATTCCAACTATGTAACCAAACACAAAAGTTTTAGCAACACCTGGAATAAAATCTCCAAACTCTATTGAGCGAATAACCGAATCGATATAATATTGAAAACTCATGCTTTCTGTTATAACAATTGCAATAAATCCGCCGAATATTGCTATTACAATTACATAGACAGTTAATAGTGGTAAAATCATTGTGGTTGCAATAACACGAGTAACCACAAGAAACTTGAAAGGATTTACTGCAGATACTTCCATAGCGTCAATTTGTTCAGTTACTCTCATTGAACCAAGTTCTGCACCAATACCAGAGCTAACTCTGCCTGCAAAAATTAATGCTGTAATTACTGGACCTAATTCTCTAACTACAGATAAAGCAACCATACCAGGTAAAAAATCAGAAGCTCCAAATCTCTGCATAACAGGCTGACTTTGCATTGCTAATACTAAGCCAATTATCAAACCAGTAATACTTACAATCCCAAATGTTTTAACTCCCAGTTCATCCATATGTTTTTTTATTTCAGCAATTTCATATGGAGGAAGAAAAACTTGTTTAAAGAACTCTATATTAAAAATTGTTAAACCAGTTATAGTAGCAAAAAAATTATAAATATAATCCGAAGTTTTTAATCTGCGTCCATATTTTAATCGGGGCAATTTCATCGAAGTAATAAAGATTTTTCACTTTCAAAATAGCAAAAGTTTATGAATTTATTTTGTGTTAATTTTTTATATCAATTATTCTGCTTCTTATGGTTTAAATTTTTTCCCTATATCTTTATGAAAAAATATTTGTTAATTATTTCATAACTTTAAGAAAAAGATTACTAACTCTATGGAAACATTTAAATATTCTTTCTTTGCAAAAATTATTTATCGATATGGAAATATTATTGCAACTTTAATGCTCTCAGCTCATTTAATTTCTTCTATTTACTACATCAGAGAAAAAATTATTTTCATAATACCTGCGGTAATTAATGCGGCAATAATTTTCTACTTGAATAAATACTTTTTCAAGACATATAAATTATTTCCATTTGAAATTACTGTTACAAATGATAAAATGATTTGTAAAGATTTTTTCTTAAGCAGAAAGAATATCGAAATTGATTTTAAAAATATTGATAAACTAAGCGGAGGAATTTTTAGCGGATATTCAACAAGACCAATTTATATTCACGATAAAAGCAACAACACAACAATTGGATTTTATTCACATGTGGGCAATTTTCAAAAACTTTTAACTCGTATCCTTCAGAACATTCCCGAAAAACTTTACAACGAACTGATGAAAAATGTACAAAGAAAAAAGCCCACCAGATGATGGGCTTTCCTTTTATGCTTTATAAACTAAGATTGCATCTTTAGCTTGTTTTGCAACTCTAAACTTTACAACTTTTTTTGCTGGAATTGTAATAACTTCTCCAGTCTTTGGATTACGCCCCTGTCTTGCTTTTCTTTCTACTAAAACTAATTTTCCCAATCCAGGAATTGTAAACGATTTTTTTGCTTCTTTATAAGCAAGTTTTACAAACTCACTTAAAAATAAATTAGCTTGCTTTTTTGTGATTCCAGTTTTTTTTGCCATGTAATCGAGAATTTGGCTTTTTGTCATTGCCATTGTGTAACTCCTTAAATTATGGAAGTTAATTCGCTCGAAATTTAATACTTTTTCATTTTAAAACAAACAATTTTATTGATTTTATCTAACTTTTGATAAATAATAATACTTATTTGTTAATCAATAATTTTATTAGAATTTATTTCTTCAAAAATTATGACTATCATAAACTTGTTTGATGCACTTAAGATTCTTCTTTCATTCTTATGCAATTAAATCTATTTTAGTAAAAAAATATTTTTGAATTCATGAAAAAATTTATTGCTTACTTACTTTTTATTACATCAATTCTTTTCTCAAAAAGTTTGGATAAAATTAATTTCGATTTCCCTGATAATCTTTTATTAAACGATACAACAATAGTCAAAAAAGATACATTAAAAATTATCTCACAAAAAACTTTAGCTTTGTTATCAATTTCTAATTATGTATTAAGAAAAGAAGAATTAAATTTTTCTGACTATCGTTATTCTGGAAATTTTTTCAATTACATTCCTTTTGGATTGATAAGAGACTTAGGTTCACTTGGTCAACCAAACGAAATTTTATTGTATGGCAGCGGATATAATAATATTTCTTTTTTATATGATGGAATTTTAATAAACAATCGATTATTCAATTCTTATGATTTATATCTATTGCAATCAGAAAGTATTGACTCAATTGAGATAATTACATTCCCAAGAGGATTTTTTTACAGCAACTACAATAACTTTGCCTCTGTCAATTTTATTTCAAAATACACTTCTTCTTCAAAACCTTATACAAGAATAAAATTTTATCAAGCACCAAACGAAGAAGGAATGATTGATGGAATCTTTTCTTCGAACTTTGGCAAAAGATTAAATATTTTTTCTGAAGTTACAAATCAAAGTGTAAATCCATTTTACAGAAATACAGATTACAGCTTATGGCTTGCAAGTTTAAGAGTAAGTTATGCTTTATCGAATAATTTAACATTAAGAGGCAGTTACAAACATTCTAAATCAATTATTCAATTAAACGGCGGAGTTAATGCAGATTCAATTTTAAATTCATATCCAAAAGAACAATTTGAAGATGTTCTTTATAACAACATTCTTGCCCCAGTAAAATTTTATAACAGATATCAAAAAGTAACCACTCATAATTTCACATTAAGATTGCTTGGAGAACTTTACAAAAATTCTTTTACAGATTTTTCAATTTATTATCAAACAGAGTTAAATGAATTCAGACAAAACGATACTACAGGAAAAAATTTACAAAGCAATGCAGAAAATATTTTTCATAATAATGAATATAAAACAATTGGAGTAAGATTAAAGCACGATTTAATTTTTTCCAATTTACAAATCAATTTTATAAATGAATTTGAAAACAATAAATTTTCTTCTCCATTATTAATTCAAAACAAATCATTGAATTCATTTTCTTCTGGAATTTTTCTTACTTCTTTTTTGCCAAAAAAAATTGCCCAAATTTCTTTATACGGAAAATATTTGAAATATGATAGGAATTCTTACTTTGGTTATGGTGGTGATATTTCATTCAATCTAAACAACAAAATAAAAATCTATGCTGGAGCATCAAGTTTTTATAAGCCTTTTACATTATTCGAAAATCATCCATTTGCAATAAACAAAAAACAAAAAAATACAGCTGTAGAAATCAAATCAATTTTTTCAATCATTCCTCTGAAAATTGAACTCGGTTATTTTTATTCTGCTTCGATTGACAAACAAATTGCAGCATTAATCCAAAATAAATTTCTTCTAAATGATAATGCTATATACTTCAAAATAGATAATCTATATTTGCAGGGAATTAATCTTGCGTTGAATGCAAAAGTCTGGAAAATAATTTTAACTTCTAATACAAATTATTACTTCTCAGAATCAAACAGAGAGAAGCAAGCTATTCCTGAATTTACTTCTTCAGGTGGAATCTATTATCAAGATTTACTTTTCAACTCAAATCTAAATTTGAAAATTGGATTGAACTATTTTTCAATTGGAAAAAGAAATGATTTGTTAATTGATTTTGAGAAAAATATTACAACACCATACAGGTGGCTGATAGCTCCAAATGTTCGAACTGTTCCATATTTGTTAACAAATAAATATCCATCTGAATTTCAATTGGATTTATTTGCAGCTGGACAAATTCAAAAAAATGCAATCATATATTTTGTTTTTGAAAATTTATTGAATAGGAAATATTTCATTGTTCCTTATTATCCAAAGCAGGAAAGAGGAATTAGATTCGGCGTTGCATGGGAATTTTTTGATTAGTTATAACTCTCTTAATTTTCTTGATACTTCGGATAAAACTACTGCAGAAGCAGAAGCAACATTAAGCGATTCAGCTTTGCCAAAACGAGGGATAGTAATTTTCAAATCTGAAATTTGCAATAAATTATCCGAAGGACCATGTGCTTCGCTGGAAAAAACAACTATTGATTTTTCAGAAAGTTTTAATTCGTAAATATTCTTGCCATCTAAATCAGTGCAATAAATTTTGAATCCGGATTTTTTCAAATTTTTTAATGCAGCATAAAAATTATCTGCTTCATAAAAATTAATATGGAATAAAGAACCAGCAGAAGCTCTTATAACTTTTGGATTAAAAACTTCTGCACAATCTGGACTTAGTAATATGTTTTTTACGCCAAACCAATCACAATTACGGAATATAGTTCCAAGATTCCCGGGATCAGAAATGCTTTCAAGTGCAGCAATTAATTTTTCTGATTTAAAAATATTTTCATCAAGATTTATTTCAGGGAAATGAAAAACTCCAATAATTCCCTGAGGTGTTTTTGTATCACATAATTTTTCAAATTGAGTTTGATTAATTATTTCCGTTCTAAGATTTTTATTTTTTAATTGAATTAAAACATCATTATTCTTTTGTGCATAAAGATAAGAAGAGATGATAATTTCGCATTTATAATTTGAGTTAATTGCCTCTTCAATTAAAGTAATTCCTTCGACAAGAAATTTTTGAAATTCTCGTCTATATTTTTTTTGGTTTAGAGAAGAATAATATTTCAGTTCTTTTTGAGTAAGCATAAAAGTAAAATTTGTCAATCGAAAGATAAATAATAGTTGCAATGAAATATAAAATATTAGTAGATTTGCGCACAAAATTTAAATACTAAAGCACTTTACGACAACAAAAAGTTCATTTGAAAACTGTTGTTAATTATAAGCTGGCGTAGCTCAGCTGGTAGAGCAGTCCCGACAAAGTCGGGATAATCAATAAAGTTCTTTTTGAAACAAATATTAATTTTAAGCTGGCGTAGCTCAGCTGGTAGAACAGTCCCGACAAAGTCGGGATAATCAATAAAGTTCTTTTTGAAACAAATATTAATTTTAAGCTGGCGTAGCTCAGCTGGTAGAGCAGCTGACTTGTAATCAGCAGGTCGGGGGTTCGAATCCCTTCGCCAGCTCAAGTTTTATTAGATTTTAGTATAGAATTACATCTTCGAAGTATATTTAATCCTCAAAAATTCTCCTTCACTAATTAAATCGATTTTATAAGCAGCTCACATAAATAAATCTTTTTAATATTTTTTTCATTTTTATTTTTTATTATCATAAAATTTATTGCTTAAATGTGATAAGATGGAACAAATACTTAATCACAATAAGTACTTAATTGTTATAGCACTAATTTTATTAAGTGGCGAGGCGGGGTTATTTGCAGGGGTTGCATTTGTTGTAACAGGCAAAATGCATATGTATGAGGTAATTATTTTGGGTTCATTTGTTTCATTTTTGGGGAACATGATGTATTACTATTTGGGGAAGTTTACATGGGACAAATGGAATTTTTTACGAAATAAATTTTGTAGAAAAATTGAAAAATCAAAAAAGCTAATCAATAAATTTGGACCGCCAATAATGTTGGTATCAAGATTTATTTATGGAATTAGAAACATTATTCCCATTTGTCTTGGATTATATCAAGTTAACATTATTTATTTCACAATTTTTAATTTAATTGGTGGTTTTATATGGACAATGTTTTACACAGAATCTGGGTATTTATTTTATCATTATTTAAGCCACTAATTGCACGAATACATTCGTTATTCATTCGTGAATTAGTGGCTGATTTATTATTAGCCACTAATGCACTAATACATTCGTTTCTAATTCGTGTATTCGTGGCTGATTTATAATTAGCCACTAATGCACGAATACATTCGTTTTACATTCGTGTATTCGTGGCAATTTTTTTAGCCACTAATGCACGAATGTATTCGTTTATAATTTGTGAATTGGTGGCGAATTTTATAATACAATCCTCTTATATTTTAATCGTAATTCTCCAAAATTGACGAGTAATGCTAATTTACAATGTGAGACTTTTAAGTAATTAATACACTGTGCTATAAATTCTTCTGCTATTGCAGAAACCCCCTTTACTTCTAATATAATTTTATCATATACAACAAAATCAGCATAGAATTTATGTGGTAATATTATGTCTTTATAGATTACTTCATATTCCTTTTCTCTTTCATAAGGGATGCCTGCTTTCTGAAATTCATATTCTAAGGCATCTTTATAAACAATTTCTAAAAATCCAGCTCCTAATTCATTATGTACTTCTAAACATTTACCAATAATTTTATAACTCTCTTCTTTGTAAATTAGTTCTGGCATATATCCCTCTCGTTAGATTATTTATATAAGCCACTAATGCACTAATATATTAGTTATACATTCGTGTATTCGTGGCTGATTTATTATTTGCCACTAATGCACTAATACATTCGTTTCTAATTCGTGTATTCGTGGCTAATTATTTAATGCCACTAATGCACGAATATATTCGTTTTACATTCGTGAATTCGTGGCAACTTTTATTTAGCCACTAATGCACGAATTTGTTAATATCCTTCCATTTCTGGACTAAGTCTCTATATTTTTTTGGCAAATCGTTTTGAAATACCCAGCTTGTTGGGAATAATCAATTCCTTTCAATCTGACTGAAGAAGATGATGTTTGTTTGGATTGAATTTCGCTTTTTATTATTAATTCTCCTTTTTTAAGATTTAGTTTTTATACTCGTTGCAATTCTTCCAAAAAATCTTAATAAAAAATGATTAATAGTTTTATTGCATTTAAAACTATTCCCCCTTAATTCCGCTTCTCAAATATTCCCTTCCTTTTTCTGTGATTTGCCAAATTCCTTGTCGAGAATTTTTTTCCAATAATCCTTCTTTCACCATTGTATTTCGCGCCCACTGAACTGTATTTTCCCATCTCTTTTCTTTTGGGTTAGATGGTAATGGTTGCAAATCATAATGATTTAACTTACTCTTCATCATTTGATAAACAGAATTTATAACATCTTTAACCTTTCCTTTTCCACCTAAGTCCACAAGAGTTTTTAAAATTGGAATTTTAAATTCACTTTCGGGAGTTCTTAAACCCTTCTTGAGCTTTGATTTAATTTTTCTTTTGACATTCTTTGGTTTAATTTTTACGCTAAACAAATTTTGCCATTCTAATTGAAGAGATTTAACTTTTTCTCTGAATGTTTTTAATTTATCACCCCACTGTGTTAAATCTCTTGCTTCTTCATATTCTTGATTTTTAATTGCTGTTTCAATGTCATTGTTAATGTAATTAAAAACTTCTTCTATCTCTTCAAGTAAAATTTCGAAAGCTGAATTTACTTCATTTTGTTTCATCTTATTTCCCTCCTTCAATTATTTTTATTTCATCAGGGGTTAAGACATATAATTTAAAAACAATTTGGTGCTTAAAAGCTTCTGCTTTCATTAACCTTTAGATTCTAATCCTAAAGAAATATATCTTTTTTTGTAAGAGATTTTATACATGTGAATTTTATGTAAACATCTATTCATCGCGTAGACTTTCTTTTTGAAAAAACAAAGCCCCCATATATGTCTTAACATTCACAATCTTTACCTCTGAATAATTTTGTTTAAATAATTTAATTAATCGATTATCTTTAAGCGGCGGATAATTTTCAAAGATAAATTTCAAAAAATTATGTAACTCGTGATTTTGTGAATAAACCATAATAAAAGGCATAATTATATTGAAAAACATCTCTTCTTTTCTTTGCTGACCTATCCCTGCAAAATTCATTACATTTCTTGGAGTTAATTTGATATCTGAATTTCTGATCTCTGATTTTATTTTTGTAATAAAAAAATCAACAAGTCCGTCTTGTGTAGAGGAAGCCAGAAGATTTGATATCCCTTTTATTCTTTTTTCTGGAAAATTGGCAGGTCTTATTCCTTTATAAATCCAAACTGACTTATCCATTCTTAAAGAGAAATCAAAATTTTCAGGCAAATCTTCTTTCTCTTCTGTAAATCCAGCTCTGAATAAAAGAGCCTGTTCAATTATTTTTTGATTTTTTAATTTCTTTATCTCTGAATATGGTATTAACAACGCGAGTTCAAGAAAATTTGCTTTATTTTTAGGATAACCAAGAGAAAGCATTATTTCTCTATAAAGGGCTTCATCAGGAAGGGCTATTTTTAATAAATTTTCCATCCGCTGTTTTTTACGTTCAAGCCATTTGTTTCCAAGATAATCTAAATTCTTCATTACTATGTATCTCTTTGTCTTGTTGGAGCTTTATCATAGTCTCCTTGAGGTTCATAATGCCAAAAATTAACAGGAATTCTTGGATCATATGTTTTGAGATAATTATTTGTATTTAGACTGACACCTAGTGTTTTTTTCTCGCATAAATCTTTTATCAATTGAATAATTTCAAATCTATTGATATCTGCTTTTGATAAATTTGTTTCTCTTTTATTTTCAATTGAAAGATTTTCAAATAATGAGCTTTGGCGTTCATCTTCATTTTCCTTTTGCTTTTTATAAACTTTGTATTCATCTTTTTTTACCCTTGAAAAGCAAGCAAATCCAGCAAAAAGATCCGCCAATTGAATTAAATGCTGTTCATCAGATTTCTGTGATTTTACTTCCTTGAAGTTAAATATTATTCTTTCTTCTTTGAAGAGTTTTATGATATTAGGTTCTTTTCTTGGATATTTTGTTTGGTTAAGATAGTCTACAATTTCATTGTATTCATATTCTGAATTTTCATCCGGATAAAATCTACAATCGAATATTTGCCATTTCTCCACTATATTTCTTAATAAGTGAAAATACATTCTCTCCAAATTTTCTTTATCACTTCTTCCTACTATCTTATGACGACTATCGTGTAAATCCCATATTATCACATCTATTCTTATTTTTTGTTTTGAAGCATAATCAATTGCTATTTTTACAAATTCTTTTGTACATTCAATTTTGGGTGGATGAGTTCTAACTTCAGAAAATTTTAACTCTGAAATTCTTTTTTGTTTTACTACTTCTCTTAATTTGTCTTCCAGTTCCTTCAAGTTGTCACATGGTCCACTAATAGCACAAAGCGCACAGAATCTATCGCCTAAACTTTCATCAGTATAAATACATAAGAAGTTCCCTGACATCACACACTCCTTGCTTTTTCTAATCTTGTTTTTACAAGTTCTGCAACTGCCCAATAAACTTCTTTGCGTTCCTCTTTTTGTTAGCTGAGAATTATAAAAGCTTTTTTAAATATTGTTCAATTTCTTCATCAGACCATCCAGTAGTTTCTTTTAAGCCTCTTCTAATTATATTAAGATACTCTATTGAAGGTTCATTAATTTCAGACTCCCAACAACCAGTGATAGTTTTTATTATCAGACCATCCTTTTTGCCTAACTCTAATTCTACAATGTACCATGTTCGTCCTTCTTGTTCTCTAATATCTTCATATTGTTGTTCTGAAACCCTCCAGAGACGCACAACTGCATGTAAATTGCTTTCTTTTTCCTTTTCACAACTTAAGAAAGCCACGCCTTTATTTTCCCATCTTGGAGACTTTTTTGCGAAATACAATCTGTGAGGGACATACATCCACCCTAAGTCTTCAGGTTCAGTTTTGTCTTTGCTCCCTTTGTAATTTCTGCCACCATATACACCACCCTTTATATAAACCATAAACCTTTCTCTTAATAGATTTGACCCGTATGCAGCATAAATTAAACTTTTTCTTTCTTTCAATCTTTTAATCCTCCCTCTATTATTTTTATCTCTTCCTCTGTTAAATTATAGAGTTCATAAACCAACTGGTCAATTTGTTTTTCAAGGGCTTTAAGTTGGGCTTGCTTTTGTGGGTTTGTTTCATAGTCAGAGGATTGGGTTAGAAAGAGGATTTGGGAGACAAGGGATTCTATTCGGATTACTAAGGGTCGGTTTTGCTCATTAATTTCCTTAATTGGTAATTTTCCAATGTAATATTCGTCAAAATGCATTGTCCTAACAGCTCTGTTATAAACAAACCAGTAGAAAAACCACTCTGACAGCTTTGAGTTCAAAATTCCAAGAATATAATGGTGAGAAAATTTGCTGTCTTTTATAAATGTGTTCATAACTGTATCAAGAGTAAGCATTCCTTTATCGTCAAGGGTTGCCATAATAATTATGTGGTCATAAGGGTTCATTACATGTGCTACTATATTTTGTGAAATTATTTTAGGCCCAAGAAGTTTTTTTGCCTTTTTATTGTTATGGAGGAAAGATTTGGATAGATTTAATTTATCTATTGTTCCATAAACCTTATATTTTCCAATGTTTTTTCCTCGTAGGATAGATATATTTCCTTGTTTGGAAATATAACCTTGGAAAGGCAATCCCCTGAATGTTTCGGAAATAGAAGATAAAAGAATACTATTCCTTTTCATTTTATACAAGATGGCGAGTTTCTCCTTATCTGTATAAATTGGAATAATTCCAATATTATTACAAAGAAGTGTTGAATCTTCTCCAATTGGTTTTATCTGTTTCTCCCATCCTTCGTAAGTAAAAAATTTATAATGTGCTTCTCTTTTAATAGTTTTAAAAATTATAATAACCTGTTCTAATAATACGTTCTCAAAAGCTTTACTAACATCAACTATCTGGATAAGAAGATTATTTTCTAAGATAAACTTTCTTGTGTTTTTCCACCCATCAACATAAGAAAGTGATTTAGGAACAATATAAGAGACAATACCGTTTTGATTTGTAATCATAGTTGCTTTTTCAATAAAGAATGAAGCTGAATTTTTACGCGAGTCAAAGTGACTATATTTTTGCATAAGGGTATGAAAGTTCTTTAAAGTCCCACTATACGGCGGATTGGCAATTACAATATCAAAGCCACCTTTTTGGTGAAAGACTTCAGAGAAATAGACTTCAAAATCAAATTGTGTATGTCCTTTACTGATTTTAAAAATCAGGTTATCAATTTGTTTTTTAATGGTTTGTTTTTGTAACGGGTTTGTTTCTTTGAAGTACTGATGCTTAAGCAATTCAAGACTATAAAATGCCTCGTTGTTAAATAAATCCTTTTCAACTTCTAATAGAGAATCTCCTTGAACTACTTTGTAATCCAGATTTGGCAAAGGTTTAATATTCTGAAATTCTTCTTCATCAACAATCAAAGAAAGCCAGAAACGAAGTTTGCAAATCTCAACAGCGCCAGGGTCTATATCAACTCCATAAAGAGAATTTTCTATACAATGACGTTTTAGTTCATATGGTAGCACAGACATTCCTGTCTGTGCACTAAGTAGTCCATCCACAGACAAGAATGACTGTGTTACTTCAGGTGGAACAGACATGAATGTCTGTGTTACTTTTGGCATTGTCTCCATAATATAAATATAATATCTATCAGCTGCTAAATTGGCTTTTATCGGATTTTCTATAATATACCTAAGAAAACCAAGATATTCTTTTTCATCCCTAACAATATGGTCATAGGATTCTTCCATCCAAACTGTCTTTCCAGTAGTATTTAAAAGCTTATTAATATAATTCGCACTTGTTCCTTTTATGCCTTTCAATATTTCAGACAGAGAATATCCTGAAAATGGTTCTATCAATAAATGAACATGATTTGGCATTATGACAACAGCATGCAATAAAAACCTTACTTTATTAAATCTAAAAAGACATTCCTTCAATTTTTCGCGTATTTCTACTCTTCCTAAAATGCAAGAGCCATAACCACTATCTAACCATTTTTCAAAACGTTCTCCAAATTTTTCATTATACTCACCCCATTGCTTACTATTCCATGGTTTAGGATTATTTTTCAACCATATTTCATATTCTTCCTTCCACTGGTCTATTTTTTCTTTTGGTAAAGAATCTGCGAGGCGAAAAGTAACCCAGTAAATAGAACCTGGTTTTGTCCAGTGTGGAAGATTTCGGCGAGTAATGTGAATGTCCCCGGAAGAAATATCTAGCTTTACTGTATCACAGACATTCTTGTCTGTGCCTGTCGTATCATAGACATTCTTGTCTGTATCTACTGGATTACAGACATTCTTGTCTGTACTTTCGCAGGCAAGAATGCCTACTTTACTTTCACTGGCAAGAATCCCTGCGTTACTTTTGTACACAGAAAGTAATTGTCTTAATTTCACTATCTCGTGCATCATCCCAATTGGGAAAGCACCAGAGCCAACAGCAGGATCACAGATCTTTATATCAGCAAGAAGTTTATCAATAAAATCAGCATTTCTAATAATACTATCAGGCATTTTGTATTCATACTTTGTATCCTTTTGCTCTCCACTTTCAATTTTTTCTTTCTTCTTATGAGCTGTTTTTTCATTTTCTAAAAATAAATCAGCATATCTTACAAATTTTTCAATATCTTCTTTTTTGCATGAACGGACATCTGAGTTAACTGGAATGTCACAGACAGGAATTTCACAGACAAGAATGTCTGTGCTACATAAATAATTTATCAAACTTTCCTGACACATATAATGAACAATTTCTCTCGGTGTGTAATATACTCCATACTCTTTATTAAATTTTGCTTCATCACCTTTCTTACCAGACTTTAAAACTTTTACATATTCATCAAAATTATCTGAACGAATTGCATTAAGTTTTTCATAAATCTTTCCGAGTAACTCTGGATCCAAAGCTACTTCTTTTTCAAGCGGCTCTTCTTCTTTTATTGTGAAGTTGTATCTATCGAAGATATCAAGAATTCCATTGCCAATGTCCTCTTCTCTGGTTCTGCTGGAGTTTGAGAATAATTCATCCGGTAACAAAATATCTGTATGAACCCAATCGTAATTATTGATTGGATCAAAGAGTCCACCATTTAAGAATGGAATCCTGCAATGAAATTTGTCGTAGTAATGATCGTTATAACTTCTGTCAACTCTTAAAGCTTCGTAAAATAATGGTTCAAGAATATCGTTGAAGAAATTTTTGTAATCAGAATACTCTTTATTGAATAATCTTCTCAAAAAGTTTTTTGGACCATCGCCCCAACGGCCATCTCTGCTTACTCCAAACCAACCTTTTTTCTGTAAGAAATAGAGAAATACAATTTGTCCAAGAAGTTTTTTAGTAAAGTTAACCGTATCGATTTTTTTTGAAATAAATTCCTTGCGAATTTTTTCATCTCTTTTAATAATTTCATCGAGCTCTAATTTTATCCCAATAAACAACGCTCTGTAATATTCAAAGAATTCTTTTGTAACAGTTTCAATTTCAAAAGCTTCTTCTAATTTTTTGACTGTTATTTCTTCTGGACTTTCAAGAAGTGGAAGAAGTTGTTTTTGCGCAGTATGCGATTTCTCATTTTTCCCAACAAGGAATGAGTATCTTTTTGCGGGAGTAGTCTCGTCTCGTATTTTATTTTTTTGTTCGTCAAATTTCCATTCAACTTTTACAAACGAAAATCTCCAATCATCGTAATCATTTGAATAAAAAGCTACAAGTGCCGCATCTTTTAATTTATTGGAACCAAATTTCCCCATTAAATAATCCCGGACAAAATTTCTTTGCTTGCTTCTCGCCCTCTCGACTGAAATTCCTCTTTCAAGCTTAACAATAAGAACATCAATTCTCTCTTTATTAAATTCATATTTCAAAAGTCTTTTGTAAGATTGAACGAACTCACGATAAGCTTCTGGAATGTAATTTCCATAAAACTCTTTATTAATTTCTTGATAATTGTCCTTGAAAATCTCGAGTATAAATTTTATAAATTTCTTTTCATCAAACTGATCTTCAAAAGTTGTTTTAATTAAAGAGATTGCTTGTTCCCTTGTCATATTTTATTTACCTCTCAAGAAAAGTGAAAGAATTATTTCTCTTTTTTCACTTGCTTGAAATTTTAATTCAGCTGAATGTTCTTTGAGAAACTCATCTGGAATAGATTTTTTAATTGCATAAAAAATTTCAAGTGGATTAAAACCATTAGCAGATGCTTTTTTAATCTCTTTGATTGTATTTTTAATTATTTGTTTTGGCAGAGCTCCGGCGTTTATTCTTTCTTTTAACTTTTCAAGATATTTTTCTTGTTGATCTGTGAATTGTTGAGAAAGTTTTTCCAGTGCTTTCAAATTTGCCATCAGTTCTTTTGCAGGATCTTTTCCACCTCTTGAAAGTCGTACCTCTTCATCTTCAATTAAAATATTGTTGAATGCGGTTTTATTCTGACTTAAATATTCGTAAAACTTTTCTGTACTGAATTTTTCTGATTGAATGTTTTGATCAGTCTCAAAGATTTTCGCTGCTGTTAAAAAATCGAGTTCATATGTTGATCTATCATCACTCAAATAAAACTTCATCAATTTTCCTTTTCTAAAAAATGTGAGTAGTGAATCTTTACCATAAGTATAACTGACTAAGTTTTGCATCAATTCAGGCTGCTTTTTTGACGAACGAGCTTTCTTGGAAAGCTTCTTAATTTTTTCAAATAAGTCGGGTTGATTATCTCTTATGTTTTCAATTATTCTTAAATACTTTAATTCACTTTCTTCTGTCTCATCTTCATCTATAAGAGATTTCACTGAAATTAATTTGTCGAAAAGTTCATGAGAACTCACTGGTTCATTTTCGGTGAGAATAGCTGAATCACCTCCGAGTAAATTTAAGAATGCTTCAATCTTTGCTCGTGCAATGTTTGTTAATTCAATTTGATTATCTGCTTGAGCACTCGGGAAAAAATTGTATGTGTAAATTTTATCAAACTTTGTATCCACGCGATTTACACGACCAACTCTTTGCATAAGTCTTGTAGGATTCCAAGGAATGTCGTAATTCAAAACAACATTTGAACGATGCAGGTTAACTCCTTCCGAAAGTACCTCTGTTGATACAAGAATATCATAGTCATCTTTTTTCTCTTTTGCGCGTGCATCAAAATTTTCAGTTACATCCTTTCTGTCTTTTTCAGATGAGTCACTGTGATAGACTAAAACTTTTCGTCCAGTTCGGTTTCTGATTTGCTCACCAATATTTTTTGCGGTCTCAATTGATTCAGTAAAGATTATGACTTTGCCTTGTAGTATTGGATCATTTTTTAATTGATTAATTAATTGATCAGCCTTTGGATCTCTCGTAATCTTTTCCCACTGAGATTGAATGTACAACAATAGTTGATAATCATTTTTCAGATTTTGGATTAATGCCTCTTTAAATTCATCAGCATTATATTCTTCAGCTTTCCCTTCATCGATTAATTTTTGAATTTCCAAATCGTTATCATTTTCAAGATATTCAAAAATTTTTGTCATATTTTTATCGCTTAGATAAACTTTTCCTTTCTCATAGGCATAAATAAATTTTTGATGAGACTCAATAAACCTCTCAAGAGTTTTTCGAAATGCGTAAAAACTGCTTTCAAGTCTTTTTACGAGCAAGACCTTCATAAACCCACCCATATTTTCCTGAGATTGCCGAGTTAATTGATCAATTTTTGTTTCATCTTTGAAATACAATAGAGGTTTATATCGAGCATAAGTAAAATTTTTTGTGATTAACCTAACAGTTTCCATAAAAATATTATCTTCTTCTTCATTCAATTGATAGAATAAAGGTTTGGGCGGTTCAACTTCAGGGAATTTAATTTTGTTCTTTTCAAGATCTTGAGCAAAATATTTTTCGATTTCTGAGCGTGTTCGTCTGACCATTATATATTTAAGACATTTCTCTCTAATCTCTCTTGAATTTTCTTTTACTATCTTTAGATAATTTTCATAATCATTTATTCTATTCACATTATTAAATTTCTGATTAAGCCCTTTGAAGAATGCTTCTAAATTTTTTAATCCGGGAATTGTACTAGCTCTTTTGTTTTGAAATAAAGATATTTGAGATAATAAATCTTCAGGCGAGTTGTTATATGGTGTGGCTGTTACCAGAATTACTCTTCTACCTCTGCAGATTTGAGCAAGTTTAGTGTAAGAAATTGTTTCTGCATTTCTGAAACGATGCGATTCATCAATAATAATATTATCATAATTTCTTTTTTTAATTTCTTCAATTGCTTCATCAAGTTTTCCTATAGAAATTGGTGTCAATGGCAAATTAAAATCATAAAAGACATTTACCCACGAGCCAGGATTATTTCTTTCAAGAAGTTTTGGTGGAGCAATAACCAATGTTCTTCCGCCTAATTCTCTTATTAATCTTGCAGCTACATAAGTTTTACCCAAACCAACAACATCAGAAATAAAACAACCGCCGTATGCTTCAATAATTTTTTTTGCATTTAAGATTGCTTGAGTTTGATAATCAAATTCGATAAATCCTTCTGGCAGGAATTTTTCACTTAAATATTTTTCAGCATTCAAATCATCAACGAAATATTCATAAAGAAATTTCAAATAGAGTTCGTATGGAGTTATATCTCCTTTGAGCCAAGTTTCTTCGTTAACAAATTTCGAAATAGTTTTAGTTACATCAATTCCATCTTTCCACAATTCTTCAAATCTTTCAAGCGCAAATCTATAGTCAGATGGATTTTTTAATTCGACATTAAATTCAAGATTATCAACAAGTCCAGCATAAGTTAAATTGCTTGAACCAGTAATAACTCTTCCTATATCTCGATCACCTTCTTTGAAAGTTAGAATATATACTTTAGCGTGTAATTTTCTTTCGGGGTAAATTCTAATTTGTAATTTATTTGAATTAATCATCTCAATAAATTTCAAAATTCCTAATTCGACATCTGGTTTGTCTTCAGAATTTTCAAATTCTTCTTTCACATTTTTAAGATACTTTTCTATAATTTTTTTCGATGATAAAAATCCGAGATCATCTTCAGTTTCATCTTTATCTGAGAAAGCTCTGTAAACATCTTCAGAGATACCAAGCCCAACAAGAATTCTAATCTTCTCAACATTTTCAAGTGCATCTTGAATTAAATAAAATCCGCTTAGATAAAAATAACCGACAAGGCAATCAAAGTTTCTTGCATCTTTAATCAGTTGAATAAATCGGTCTTTTAATTTTTGATCAGGTTGGTTTGTAATAAAACTAAGATCAAGATTTTCCATTTCCGCCCTAATTGAAATAATTACCTATGTAAACTTTTGAAAAATAAGGAAAGAAAGAATTTAAGTCTATATTTCGCGGGGTGTATAGGAGATGAAATTCTTTTCAAATTCGTGAACTCGTGGCAACTTTTTATAAGCCACTAATGCACGAATATATTCGTTTTACATTCGTGAATTCGTGGCTGATTTATAATTAGCCACTAATGCACTAATATATTAGTTATACATTCGTGAATTCGTGGCTGATTTATTATTTGCCACTAATGCACTAATACATTCGTTTCTAATTCGTGTATTCGTGGCTAATTATTTAATTCCACTAATGCACGAATGCATTCGTTTCTAATTCGTGAATTCGTGGCTAAGAGATAAAGAATTTTTTGTAATCTAAAATTATGAATAATTTACAAACCAAAAGATAAGTTTCCATCTTATTGGAAAAATTAAAGTAGTATTTTTACTCACACTTTTAGTTGTATACTTTTGAGTCTATTCGACTCAATCCAAAACTATAATAACAGCACTTTAATATTGCACTGAAATCTTTTAACTAAAAATTTACCACTAAGATTGACTTGCTTTACGGGATATTTAACGAAAGATTGGCATAAATTCTACTCGACTTCCGCTTACTAAAAAACTTCATTTAATAAGCGGAACGAAATCCCGATTTATCGGGATATGGTTCGATTTCCCGACTATTTTTTTGTAAAATTTTAAGATTGTCGGGACGACCTCACTTCGTTCGGTCGCAATAATTACACATTAATCAATCAAATTTTTATTAGTCATCAAAAGATTGACCTGCCTTCTGTGGAAATTCCACTCGAGTTCCGCTTACTAAAAACATTTTAATTAATAACGGAAAGAATCAAACTTGGTTTGTCTACTATATTTTTCCTATTGGAGGACTG
>NZ_BAAJAO010000024.1:0-38986 GCF_057554405.1 Rosettibacter sp. KY25
ATTTATTATCGAATTCTTTTTGATAAATTATTTTCCAATTAGTACCTCTCTTAGTCCAGAAGGATTTAAGTTTGTTGTTGTGTTCGTATAATCTTCTTTCAAGATTTTCTGTCATACCTGTGTAGCGGTAACCCTCAGAACTTTCGATTACATAGACATAATATTTCATAAAATCCCTCAAACTAAAAAACCTCATTCTGAAATGAGGTTTTCTTTGTAGCGGGGGTAGGACTTGAACCTACAACCTTCGGGTTATGAGCCCGACGAGCTACCAGTTGCTCCACCCCGCGATGTAATTTTTTCAAATTTGGATTACAAATATATAAAAGCATTTTTGTTCTGTCAAATCTTTATTTATACTTGATACTTACTTGTTACTTCATCATATTCGTATAAAAATATTTTTACTGAAATGTTAAAATCACTTCTAATAAAAGATTACGCACTTATCGAAAATATTGAAATTCAATTTGGTAAGGGACTTAATATCATAACTGGAGAAACAGGTGCTGGCAAATCAATTCTTATTGATGCCATGGGCTTATTGCTCGGTGAAAGAGCCTCTGTTGATGTAATTCGTAAAGGAGCTGAGAAATCTATTGTTGAAGGAATTTTTGAAATCTCTGGCAATAAAAAAGTAAATAAAATTCTTGAGGAACATGATATAGAAGCTTATGAAGAATTAATTATAAGAAGAGAACTTTCAATTAAAGGCACAAACAGATGTTTTTTGAATGATACTCCTGTAACATTAAATGTCATAAAAGAAATTGGTGATTTGCTTGTGGATTTGCACGGTCAACATGAACATCAATCGCTGCTTAAAACCGAAAATCATCTTGAAATGCTTGATGAATTTGCAGATATCAACCAGTATCTAATAGAGTTTAAACATAATATCAATATTCTTCACCAACTTCAGCGTGAACTAAAAGAACTACTTGAAAGAGAAAATTTATTAAAAGAAAAAAAAGACCTTTATGAATTTCAAATCAAAGAAATTGATTCCGTAGCGCCCGGTATAGAAGAAGAGGAAGAATTAGAAAATCAACTTAAAGTTCTTGAAAACTCAGAGAAATTATTATCGATGTCGAGCGAAATTTATGAGCAGCTTTATGAAAGTGAAAACTCGATACATGACCAATTATCAGCCGTTAAAAATAAATTAAATGAGCTTTCAAAAATTGATAAATCATTTTCTGAAAAAGTTAATGAACTTGAAACTGCAATTGTAATTATTAATGAAATTTCATCTTATTTAAGAAATTATAAAAATAAGATTGATGTTGATCCAAATCATCTTGAAAAAATTAGAGAACGATTAGGAGCATTCAATCTGCTTAAAAAAAAGTATGGTGGTTCAATTAAATCTGTATTGGAACATCGAGAAAAAATTGGAAAAGAAGTTCAACTTGCAGAAAACTTTTCGGAAAGAATCAAAGAACTTGAAAATGAAATTGATGATTTAAGAAAAATATCTGGTGACATTGCAAAAAATATTTCTGAAAAAAGAAAAAGCATTGCTAAAGCTGTTAAAAGTAATGTTGAAGCTGTCTTAAAAAATCTTGGAATTAGTGACCCCACATTTGAAATTAAATTTACAAATGAATTAACCGAATCAGAAAATTTTATAATTGTTGATAATAAAAAATATAAATATAACGACAGAGGGTTTGACTATGTCGAGTTTTATATTTCAACAAATGCTGGAGAAGATGTAAAACCTTTGATAAAAGTTGCTTCTGGCGGCGAGATTTCAAGAATTATGCTTGCATTAAAATCGGTGCTTGCAAAATCAGATAAACTTCCAATCTTGATTTTTGATGAAATTGATACTGGAGTTAGCGGCAGAATAGCTCAAAAAGTTGGAAAAGCTTTGAAGTCACTTGCTTCATTTCATCAAATAATTGCAATTACACATTTACCTCAAATTGCAGGATTATCAGATTATCATTTTGTAGTTGAAAAGAAAAAATCTGGCGACCGTGTTGTAAGTTCTATTAGATTATTAAATGAAGAAGAAAAAATTCGTGAAGTTGCAAAATTAATAAGCGGAGAAAAAATAACAGAGGCAGCACTAACAGGTGCAAAAGAATTGATTTCCCAAAAAAACAATTAGTGCTTTCGAACACATAAAGAGGGAATTATTTTGAAAATTTCTTTTTATCCACTTGTGAGATTATTAAATTAGTAACACCATTAAAATAAAAGAGGTCCTTTATGAAGAAGAATATATTTACAGTAATAATCATAACATTTCTATTTCTTACTCAATTTAATTTGAAAGCACAAAGCCTCGAAGAAACTTTATCAAATTTATCTTCAACAGTTGGCAAAGCTTACGTTGCACCTATAATCTCAGCATTTGGCTCAAATCTTAATTCGGGCTGGGTGTCAAAACTTCCTCCAGCAGATTTTCTTGGTTTACATCTTGATGTAAAAGTTATTGCTATGGGTTCTTTTTTCTCAAGTGATGTAAAAAGATTTAGTGCTTCTGGCGATTTTTATTTTTCTGAATATCAAGTTCAACAAATACTTTATAACTCAAATATAACTCCAAACAATATTGGAACTCAGAATTATAATAATCTCAAGAATGAATTAATGCATACAAAATTTAATGTTAATTTTTCAGGTCCAACAATTGTTGGAAGCAAAAATGAATACATGAAAGTGAAATTCCCTGGCAAAACAATTCAAGCAGGTAACCAGCAATACACAGTAAATCCTTATGAATTATCACTTCAAGAAGTAAATGGATTTTTAGATGAACTCCCAGCATTTCCAACTGCAGCAGTACAGCTAACGGTAGGAACAATTGCCGGCACTTATGCATCTTTCCGTTATTTGCCAAGTGTTGATATTCAGGATATGGGAAAATTTAGTTTCTGGGGAATTGGATTTATTCATAATACAGGTGTTTGGTTTAAAAATCCTTTACCTCTCGACCTTGCTGTTGCATTCTTTACTCAGAAATTAAAAGTTGGTGATATCTTTGAAAGTTCTGCTACTCAATATGGATTGTACACAGGCAAAACATTTGGTGGAATTGTATCAATCACTCCTTATGCCGGATTTACATTTGAAAATTCCAAAACTACAGTTAAATATAATTATCAATCAAATGAAACTGTCAATGGTGTTCCCGTTCCTCCTACAAAAGTTAATTTTGAACTGGAAGGAAATAATAATTCTGCATTTACAATTGGACTAAATATTAAACTTGTTGCAATAAACATAAATGCAGATTATAAATTTGCAAAAACAAAAACAGCAAGTGCAGGAATTTCATTAGGTTTCTGAAAGAATCATGATTGAGCTCATTAAAAAATTTTATGAAAGAAACATCAATTTATATTCATATTCCTTATTGTGAACACAAATGCATTTATTGCGATTTTTATTCAATAATTACAAATAAAAACACAGACGAATATCTCGAAGCATTAAAAAAAGAAATTAATTTTTTTGCTGATAAATATTCAAGCAACAGAAAAATTATCTCAATTTATTTTGGAGGAGGGACTCCATCGTTGATGGGGTCCCAATTTTTTTATGAGCTTATCGATTTAATATCAAAAAAATTTTATTTGCCTTCCGATACCGAAATTACAATTGAAGCAAATCCAGGCACACTTAATAAAAACAAATTAAGAGATTTAAAAAACATTGGCATTAATAGATTAAGCATTGGCATTCAGTCGTTTAACAATAATGAATTAAAATTTCTTACACGGATCCATGATTCTCAAACGGCAGTCAAAACTGTATTTGAAGCAAGAGATTCTGATTTTGAAAATATCAGCATCGACTTAATTTTTAATTTGCCAAATCAAACAAAAAAAATCTGGCTGGAAAATTTGGAGCAGGCAGTCAAACTTCCAATTAAACATCTTTCTGCTTATAGTTTAATTTTAGAACCAGGAACAATATTAAACAAAATGGTAATTGATGGAAAAGTGAAAATTCAAGATGAAGATTATGATGCAGAATTATATGAATTAACAATAGACTTTCTGACAAATAACGGCTTTGTTCAATATGAAGTATCTAATTTTGCAATACCGGGATTTGAATGTATTCATAACAATTCTTACTGGAGATATAAAGATTATTTTGGATTTGGAACCTCAGCACATTCTTTTATTGATGGGAAGAGATGGTGGAACTACTCAAGTCTGAATTTTTATCTTGAATCAATTAATAAAAAAAATAATGCAGTAATTGGAGAAGAAACGTTGACACAAAATCAAATGCTGGATGAATATGTTATGCTTGCACTTAGAAGTAGCGGATTGGATACAAAAGATTTTATAAGCAGATTTGGAAGTAATTGGCTTAATGAAAGAGAATATTTAATTCAAGGAATGATTGAAAATGGATTTATTAAAAGGGAAGAAGAAAAATTGAAATTGACATCCAAGGGTTATGCAATTTGTGATGAGATTATTAAAAATTTACTTTGATAAATGAAAGTTATATAGATTTTTTAAACTAGTTTTTCAATTAATAATTATTTATGTCAGAAAAATTTCTTTAAAACAAAAAGCAAACTCAAATTTATAATGGATAAATAAAATTGAGATTGTTCTGTTCCAAAATTCGTAACTAGAACGAATTAATCTTTTAATTGTTCTTCTGAGGAATCCACAACTTGTGTGCGACAAAAAAATCTAATTACTAATTCAAAGTTTTTATAAGATTCTTCGTTTGCTCAAAAAGGCTTGAATGCTTTATCTATTATTTAGAGATTCTTCACTGTCTTTGGAGGACTCGAGAATGATGCAAATGTAAATATCATTACTGAAGAATCTAAAAAATCATTTCACGCGAAGCCGTAAAGAATAAAAACGCAAAAAACATTGCAGCTTTGCGAGAAACAAAAACTTTGTGCTCTCGGCGGTTAAGTATATAATGAAAATAATGAAAATAATGAAACCACTAAGTACTCCAAATGCACAAAGAAATTTCAGATTTATAGAAAAGTTTTTAGATATATTTTTTAAGAAAAAGAGGAATTTGTAAATTCTAAAAAATTAACCAATTCTTTATATAACCAATTTTTTCTCATTAAATCGTATAAACAATAATTTGCTAATTCACTCAATTATTTATAAATTTGTGCAGTCTAATTCGCCCCTCGTGGGCGATTTTTGTTTGTGTAAAATGGAAAAATCAAAAATACTCGAAAAATTTGAAGAAATTGTTGCATCCGAAGGATTTCTGCTTATCGACCTTGTAATTCGAGGTGATGACAGACTTCGGATAATTGAAATTTTTATTGATGGCGAAAATGCTGTTACTACTGATGATTGCATGAAAGTAAGCAGATTAATCGAAAAAGCCATTGACTCTGAAAATTTATTTAGAAATTATCGCCTTGATGTTTCTTCTCCTGGTGTCGATAGACCTTTGAAATATCTTGTTCAATTTAACAAACATATTAACAGAAAATTTGAAGTAAATTACAAAGACGATGATAAGATTAAAAAAATAACAGCAAAACTAATTCGTATTGATGGAAATCAATTGTACTTTCAAGAAAAAAATCAAGAAATAAAAATTAACTTTGAAGATATTGTTAAAGCAAAAGTATTAATAAGTTTTTGATAATGGAGGTAATATAAATGAACCCTGAAATAGTAGAATCATTCGCACAGATGGTGCGTGAAAAAAGCGTAGATAAAGATGTGCTTGCAGGCATTATCGAAGAAATTTTCGGTCTGCTTGTAAAAAAGAAATACGGACCAGATGCAAGATATGATGTTGTTGTCAATATGGACAAAGGCGATATAGAAATATTTCTTGAAAGAACCATTGTAGAAAAAGTTACAGACCCAAGTACTCAAATCAGCATCGACGAAGTTAATGCACGCGGTAATGAAGATGGTTTGGAAGTTGGCGAAGATTATGTTGAAAAAATAGAATTATCTCAATTTGGAAGAAGATTAATAAATCTTGCTCGACAAAGTTTGAATCAGAGAATTCGTGAAATAGAAAAAGATATAGTTTACAATGAATATCGAAATATGATTGGTGAAATTGTAGTTGGTGATATTTATCAAGTAAGACGCAATGATGTATTAATTAATCATAATAAGAATGAGTTAATACTGCCTCGTTCTGAACAAATTCCACATGAGAAATATAAAAAGGGAGACACAATTAGAGCAGTTGTAAAAGAAGTTAAGAAAACTCCAAATGGACCTGTAATAATTGTCTCTCGTGCAGATAATATGTTCTTAAAAAGATTATTCGAAATTGAAATTCCGGAAATTTATGATGGTGTGATTGAAATTAAAGGTATTGCACGTGAACCAGGTGAAAGAGCAAAAGTAGCTGTTGAATCTCAGGATGCAAGAATTGATGCAGTTGGAGCTTGTGTTGGAATGAAAGGTGTTCGAATTCATGCGATTGTTCGTGAATTGAATAACGAAAACATTGATGTAATAAATTATTCTGATGACCCAGTTATTTTTATTCAAAGATGTCTTGCTCCTGCAAAATTGAAACAAATTGAAATTGATGAAGACGCAAAAAAATGTGTTGTCTATGCAGAAAGTGATCAGATTTCTTTAATTGTTGGAAAAGGAGGAGTTAATATTCGTCTGGCAATGAAACTGACAGGATATGATATTGAAGTAATTCGTCTTGAAAAACAACTTGATGAATACGAAGAAGATATTGAACTTCCTGAACTCCGCGAAGAATTAGGAAGTGATATTGTTGATATATTGATTATGAACCGCTTTGAAACTGCAGTAGAAGTTCTTAAAGCAGGCGTTGATAAGTTAAAAGAAATTGAAGGTATAGGAGAAGAAAAAGCAAAAGAAATTATTCAAATTCTTGAAAATCAATTTGAAGAAGAAGATTAATTGAAAAAATAATATTCACAAAACTTAGGTACTCAAATGCCGGATGCAGTAAAAGATAAGAAAATACGACTTTACAAGTTTGCTTCAGAGTATAATATTCCAACAGAAAATTTGATTGAATTTCTTCAGAAAAAAGGTTACGAAGTTAAATCACATATGACCCTTTTGACTGAAGAAATGGAGAGCGATATTCGTGTTCATTTTAAGAAAGATATTGAAAAAGCAGAAAAACATTACAAGAAGATTTCTGAATTTCAAAAGAAAAGAGGAGAAGCAGAACAGGAGCCGGCTGCAGAAACAAAAGTTCAAGAATCAATAATTGAGGAAAAACCTGTTCAGGAAAAACCTGTTGAGATACCTAAGGAAGAAATTAAATTACAGGAAAAACCTGCAGAAGAAGTAAAAGCAGAAAGTTTAAGTGAAAAGAAGGAAGTTTCTGAAGAACAAAACTTACAGCCACAAGTTGAACAACCAATTGAAAACAAATCTGTTGAAGCTAAATCAGAATCTGCAACTCAAGAGTTAACTATTGAACAGCAGGCGGAAAAAGAGACACAAAAATTTAAAACAGAAACTGAAATAGAATTAGAAGCCAAAAAGAAAGGCTTAACCATTGTAGGCAAAATCGAACTGGATAAAAAAGAAAAAGCTGAAACATCAAAACAACCAGCAGAAGCTGTTGTTGAATCTGCAGAAGAGATTGAAGAGTCTAAAAAGAAAAAGAAGAAAAAGAAAAAAGTATTAAAGGCTAAAAAGAAAGGAAAAGGTGGTGAAGAAGGTGTTGATGAGGTTGTATCTAAAAAGAAAAGAAAAATTAAGAAGCTCGAGATTGATAAACGAGAAGTTGAAGAAGCAATTAAGAGAACAATGCTCAGTCTTGATGAATCTGCATTAAGTGAAAGAGCTTTAATTAGAAAGAAAAAGAGAAAAGAAAAACAGGAACAGCAAGAAAGATTATTAGAACAAAAACAGCTTGAGCAAAAGAAAATTAAGGTTACAGAATTTATTGCTGTTAATGAACTTGCTAATTTAATGGGAGTACCTGTAAGCGAAGTAATTCAAAAATGTATAAATCTTGGTTTGATGGTTTCAATTAACCAAAGACTTGATGTTGAAACAATTACATTGATTGCTGACGATTTTGGTTATGAAATAGAATTAGTAGATGAATATCAAGCTGATATAGATGCAGATATTCCTGACCCTGAAGATAAATTAAAACCACGTCCTCCAGTTGTTACAATCATGGGACACGTAGATCATGGTAAAACTTCTTTGCTTGATTTTATCAGAAGAACAAATGTAGTTGCTGGAGAAGCAGGAGGAATTACACAGCACATCGGTGCATACAAAGTTGTTCTTGACAATGGCAAAGAAATTACATTTCTCGATACACCTGGTCACGAAGCTTTTACAGCTATGCGTGCTCGTGGTGCTAAAGTTACTGATATTGTAGTGTTAGTAGTTGCTGCTGATGATGCAGTAATGCCTCAAACAGTTGAAGCGATTAATCACGCACAAGCGGCTAATGTTCCAATTATAGTTGCTATAAACAAAATTGATAAACCAAATGCCAATGTTGAAAAAATAAAACAACAGCTGGCAGAAAAAAATGTTCTTGTTGAAGATTGGGGAGGTAAATATCAATGTGTTGAAATCTCTGCTAAACTGGGAACTAATGTTGACCTTCTTCTCGAAAAAATTATTCTTGAAGCAGAAATGCTGGATTTGAAAGCAAATCCAGATAGATTAGCACGCGGAACTATTATAGAAGCTCAACTCGATAAAGGCAGAGGAATTACTGCAACTGTTCTTGTTCAAAAAGGAACATTAAAAATTGGTGACCCATTTATTGCAGGTGTTGTATATGGCAGAGTAAGAGCAATGTTTGATGAACGAGGCAAAAAAGTTACAAGTGCTGGACCATCAACCCCAGTTCTTGTACTCGGTTTTGAAAGTACTCCGCAGGCTGGAGATATTTTTGTTGTGGTAGAATCAGAAAGAGAAGCTCGAGAAGTAAGTATTAAACGACAACAGCTCAAACGAGAACAAAATCATCGTCAGGTTCGTCTTGTTACTCTTGATGAAATTGCTAATCAAATTAGTAAAGGTGGCATTAAGGAACTTCCAATTATTGTTAAAGGTGATGTTGATGGTTCTGTTGAAGCCTTGTCTGATGCATTAATGAAATTATCAAATGATGAAGTAACTGTAAAAGTTATACATAAAGGTGTTGGAGCCATTTCAGAAGGAGATGTTCTTCTTGCAGCAGCATCTCGCGCAATAATCATTGGATTTCATGTTCGCCCAAATTCTAATGCACGAAAATTAGCAGAAACAGAAAAAGTAGATATTAGACTTTATAACATTATTTATGATGCAATCAATGCTGTTAAATCTGCTCTCGAAGGAATGCTTTCCCCAGTTATTTCTGAAGAATTAATTGGAACCGCCGAAGTTCGTCAAATCTTCAAGGTTCCAAAAGTTGGAACTGTTGCTGGCTGTTATGTTCAGGATGGCAAAATTGTTCGCAATAGTAAAATTCGTTTGTTCAGAGATGGAATTGTAATTTATGAAGGTCAGCTCGATTCTCTCAAAAGATTTAAAGATGATGTTCGCGAAGTAGAAAAAGGATTCGAATGCGGTTTGAGCATTGCTAACTTCAATGATATCAAAGTTGGCGATATTATTGAATCATATAAAATTGTTGAAACAAAAAAGAAACTTGAATAATGCCATCATACAGAGTTGAAAAAGTAGCAAGTTTAATTAAAGAAGAACTTAGTTTGATATTTTTGCATAAAATTCAGGACCCAAGCTTAAGCATAATTACTGTTACAAATATTAAAATGAGTCCTGACTTGCGTCATACAAAAGTTTATCTTTCTGTTTACGATAAAGATAAACGACAGGAAGTGCTTGATAAAGTTAATGAATTAAAAAGCTGGATTAGAACTCAACTTGCTGGCAGAATTCAAATAAGATTTGTTCCCGAACTTGATTTTTATATTGATGATACTCTCGACTATGTTGAAAAGATTGAAGGAATAATCAGAAAGATTCATGAGCATGATGACAAAAAAAATATCGAATGATTATGTGCCAGATTTTTTAGAAGGAGAAATTATTCTTATTGATAAACCATTTAGAAAAACCTCTTTCGATGTTATATATCAAATTCGAAGGGCGATTAATGTGAAAAAAGTTGGACATGCTGGAACACTTGACCCACTGGCTACGGGACTTCTAATTGTTTGCACAGGCAAGAAAACTAAAGAGATTCCTTCGTTTATTGGTTTGGAAAAAACTTATACTGGTATTATTGCACTTGGAAAAACAACTCCATCATTCGACCTTGAAACTGAATTCGACAGCGAGAATGAATTTAACTATGTAACCGATGAAATGATTTTTAATGTCAGAAATACATTTTTAGGCGCAACAACTCAAATACCGCCAATGTATTCTGCTGTTAAAAAAAATGGAAAGGCACTTTATAAATTTGCTCGAAAAGGAATAGAAGTAGAAAGAAAACCAAGAGAAATTTTTATATCAAAATTCGAGATAAATAAAATTGAAATGCCCGATATTCATTTTGAAATAACCTGTTCATCAGGAACTTATGTTCGTGTGATTGCAAATGACTTTGGCAAAAAACTTGGCTGTGGTGCTTACTTAAAATCTCTGCGCCGAACTCAAATTGGAAATTACAATGTTGAAGATGCTTTTCAACTAAATGAATTTCTTGAACTTCTAAAATCAAATTCTTTTTCTGTTAATTAAATGATTGATAAATGAAAGTTTATAAAGATTCTTCTGAATTCAAAAAACAAAATAGAACAGTTGTTACTGTTGGAAGTTTTGATGGATTGCATATTGGTCATCAAAAAATTTTGAAAAAATTAATTGAAATAAGTAAAAATATAAATGGAACCAATGTTCTTTTAACTTTTGAACCACATCCACGAAGTGTTATTGCAAAGGATTATGATTTGAAAATTCTTACAACACTTGAAGAAAAAAAAATGTTCTTGGAGAATTTTGGAATTGAGAATCTGATAGTTCAAAATTTTACTTTGGAATTTTCACAAATGACTTCTGAAGAATTTATTCAAAAAATTTTAGTAAATGATTTAGGTATTTCTCATGTTGTAATTGGTCACGACCATAAATTTGGCAAAGACAGATTAGGAGATGAAGATAAACTGAAAGAATATGGCAAAAAATATAATTTTAATGTTACTTCAGTAGAAGCAGAAATGATTGATGGACAAATTGTAAGCAGTACAAAAATTCGCAAAGCATTGAATGATGGAGATATAGAAAAAGTTAATCTCTTTTTAGGAAGAAATTATAAAATCAATGGTAAAATTGTTGAAGGAACAAAAAGAGGAAGACAATTAGGTTTTCCTACAGCAAACATTGAACTTAATGATGAAAGAAAAGCTGTTCCTAAAAATGGTGTTTATGTCGTTAGCTGTGTATTAAATCAAAAAAAATATTATGGAGTGATGAACATCGGAGTTCGTCCAACATTTGAAAATGAGAATAAAATAATTCTTGAGGTAAATCTTTTTGATTTTAGTGAACAAGTATATGGTGAAAATATTGAAGTAAGTTTTATAAATCGTATTCGTGATGAAAAGAAATTTGAATCGAAAGAAGATTTAATCAATCAAATTAATCTGGATGTTCAAACTGCTAAAGAAATTATAGAAAGAATCAAATAAAGTTTTTTAATTAATTAATCCCGGTTAATTCTGGGGTTACATTGTAAAACAAAAATAAAGGAGTTAAAAAATGTCAATATCAAAAGAAAGAAAACTTGAGTTAATCAAAAAATATGGTAAAAACGAAAAGGACAGCGGAACACCCGAAGTTCAGATTGCAATATTAACAGAAAGAATTAACAATCTTACTGCTCATTTTGAGAGCCATAAAAAAGACCATGCTTCAAGAAGAGGTTTGATGCAGATGGTTGGAAAAAGAAGAAGATTGCTTGATTATCTCATGAAAAAAGATATTGAAAGATATCGTGCAATAATTAAAGAATTGAACATAAGAAAATAGAGGTTTTAAAACATGGTATATACAAAAGAAGTACAAATAGGCAAGCACAAATTGATTTTTGAAACAGGCAAATTAGCCAAACAGGCTAATGGCGCTGTGATGGTTCGTTACGGCGATACAATGGTTCTTGTTACAGCGGTAATGGGCGATGTGAGAGATGATATTGATTTCTTTCCGCTTAATGTTGAATATCGCGAAAAATCTTTTGCTGCTGGAAAAATTCCAGGTGGATTTATTAAACGCGAAGGAAAGCCGAGCGACAAAGAAATCTTAAGTGCAAGATTAATAGACAGACCAATACGCCCATTATTCCCGGATAACTTTTTCAACGACACTCAAATTGTTGCTTTTGTTTATTCTTTCGATAATGAGAATGATGCTGATGTAATTGCTGCTTGCGGTGCTTCGGCTGCTTTAGTTATTTCTGATATTCCATTTCTTGAACCAATTGGTGAAGTAAGAGTAGGAAGAATTAACGGAGAATTCATTATTAATCCTACACTTCAACAAATTGAAGAAAGTGATATTGAACTTGTTGTTGCCGGCACAGAAAGTTCAATTATGATGGTTGAAGGTGAAGCTAAAGAAGTTAGCGAAGAGGATATGCTTAATGCTCTCAAATTTGCACATGGAGAAATTAAAAAGATTGTTCAGGCTCAAAAGGAATTACGAGAACTGTGCGGCAAACCAAAATTAGAAGTGCCTCCAAAAGTAATTGATGAAAATCTTCTTAAAGATGTTCGTGAATTAGCATATGAAAAATTCAAAACAATAGTTGCAACTGTTTTATCTAAAGAAGAACGCTCGAATAAAAATAAAGAACTTGAAGAAGAAGTTATTGCTGCTCTTTCAGAAAAATATCCTGAACAGGAAAAAGTAATTAAAGAAATTCTTCATGATATGGAAAAAGAGTTAATGCGCAAGAGAATTTTGGAAGAAGGATTAAGACTTGATGGAAGAAAAACTAATGAGATAAGACCAATATCAATTGAACTTGGTTTGCTGCCTCGTCCTCATGGTTCTGCATTATTCACACGTGGCGAAACTCAAAGCTTAACTACTTTGACACTTGGAACAAAACAAGATGAACAAATTATTGATGGCTTGCAAGCCGAATTCAGAAAAAGATTTATACTTCATTATAATTTCCCTTCATTTAGTGTTGGTGAAGTTGGCAAATACACCGGTGTTGGCAGAAGAGAAGTTGGCCACGGTAATCTTGCAGAACGTTCATTAAAAAATGTAATTCCTTCTGAAGATAAATTTCCTTACATGATAAGATTGAATTCGGATATTCTTGAATCGAATGGTTCATCATCAATGGCTACTGTTTGTGCTGGTTCTTTGGCTTTAATGGATGGTGGAGTTCCAATCAAAACAGCAATTGCTGGAATTGCCATGGGTCTTGTCAAAGAGGGAGACCAATATGCAATTCTTTCTGATATTCTTGGCAATGAAGACCATCTTGGTGATATGGATTTCAAAGTTGCAGGTTCTGAAAAAGGAATAACAGGATTTCAGATGGATATCAAAATTCAGGGAATATCTTATGAAATTATGGAAAAAGCATTACAGCAAGCAAAAGAAGGAAGATTGCATATTCTTAAAATTATGAACCAAGCAATTTCAGCTCCGCGTCCTCATATTTCGATTTATGCACCAACACTGCTTTCAACTAAAATTCCAACTGATAAAATTGGTGCAGTTATTGGACCAGGAGGAAAAATTATTCAAAAGATTCAGAAAGATTATAATGTAGAAATTGTTATTGATGAAGATGGAACAGTAAATATTTCAGGACAGGATGCAAAGCTTGCAAAAGAAGCAAAAGAATATATTAAATGGTTAACAGCAGAACCGGAAGTTGGAAAAAATTATAATGGCAAAATAGTTAGAATAGCAGATTTTGGTGCCTTTGTTGAAATTTTGCCTGGTGTTCAAGGTTTGCTTCATATTTCAGAAATTGATAATAAGAGAATTAACAAAGTATCAGATGTTTTGAAAGAAGGCGATACAATAAAAGTAAAACTTCTGAGTATTGATGGCAACAAATTCACTTTATCTCGAAAAGCATTGTTAAAAGAAAATCAAAATTCTGAAGAAAACGAGAACAATAAATAACTGTTGAATAAAGGAAAGATTTTGAAGTATGTAGCTGATATTTATTATGGCTATGATTAATGAAAATAGGAAATATTGATATTGGCAGAAAACTTTTTTTAGCACCAATGGCAGAAATTACAGATGCCTCCTTTAGAAAAATCTGCAAAGAACATGGTGCTGGATTTACATTTACTCAAATGGTAAGTGCTGCAGGTGTTGTCAATAATAATTTTGAAACACTTCGAAATCTTTCCTTCCATCAATCAGAAAAACCAATTGGTGTTCAAATTTTAGGTAACGACCCTATTGTTATTGGAGAAGCAGTTAAAGAAATTTCTAAGTTGAAACCCGATTTAATTGATTTGAACAGCGGCTGTCCTGTTGAAAAAGTAACATCAAATTTTATGGGAGCAGCTTTACTTGACGATCCTGTTCGAATTGGAAAAATTGTTTCCTCAATGGTAAAAAATTCAGGAGGAATCCCTGTTTCTGTTAAAATTCGATTGGGCAGAAATTATAAAAAAATTAATGTTGTTGAAGTAGCTAAATCAATTGAAGATAACGGAGCATCTATTATTTTTATTCATGCAAGAACTCGAGATGAAAAATATGATGCACAACCTCATTGGGATTGGATTAGAAAAGTAAAAGAAAATGTAAATATTCCAGTTGTGGGGAATGGTTCACTGTTTAATCCAGATGATGTTTGTCGGATGATTAATGAAACTAATTGTGATTCTGCAATGATAGCACGCGGTGCAATTGGAAATCCTTTTATCTTTGAAAGATTCAATTCACTTATTGAAACAGGTATTGACCCCGGAGAACCATCAGTTGAAATGATAAGAGAAGCTTTATTAAAACAAATTGATTTATTAAAAGAAGAATATGGCGAAATAAAATGTCTTGATAAAGCTAAAAAAAATATAATCTGGTATTTCAAAAATTTTCAGGGTATTGAAGAATTAATGCCGAAAGTATTTTCAAAGCAAGATTTGAATTCATTAAAATCACTAATAGATGAACATACAGAAAAAATTCAATATAATTTTTATAAATCAGAATACAATCATATTATAAATACAAAATTCAAAAAGAAAGTTTTATTCTGGCTTGAAAATGATTATGAAGCAATAGGATAATTATTTAACAGAATTAAAAGAGTTTTAAATGAACAAAGAAATAATAATTAGTTCTACAACAACTCAAACAAGAGTGGCAATCACCGAAGATGGAAATCTGGTTGATTTTTTTGTTGAGCATCCCGAAAAGCAGAGAATGGTTGGAGATATTTATCTTGGCAGAGTAGCTCGTGTTTTGCCAGGCATTCGTGCTGCTTTTATTGATATTGGATTAAAACACGATGCATTTCTGCATTTCTCTGATATCGGAGAAAGAACCGAAGCTCTACAAGGGATATTTGATGATGATGAAACTGATGAAATTGATGAAGATGGTCAATCAGAAAATAATGAAATCTCTTCGGTAGAAACAACTGAGCAAGAAGAAACAGAAGTTAAAACAGAAAAACATGTCGTAAGAGCACGTCAGATTCCAAAACTCAAGAAAGGACAGGAAATTTTAGTTCAGATTCTAAAAGAACCTGTTAAGGATAAAGGTGTAAGAGTTACATCTTCTGTTTCTATCCCTGGAAGATTTTGTGTCCTTCTTCCAATGGATAACAAAATTGGCGTTTCAAAAAAAATTGTTGATATAAGAGAAAGAAAAAGATTAAGAAAAATTGCAAGAAGCATTATTCCGAAAGATTGTGGTTTAATTATAAGAACTGCAGCAAAAGACCAGGATGAAGAAACTCTTGCAGGCGATTTAAAATATTTAGTAAAAATCTGGGAAGATATTCAGGAAGATGCAAAAAAACTTGAACCGCCGGCAATTCTTTATAAAGATTTAAGCACAACAATTAGTGTTATACGCGATTTATTTACCCCAGATGTTTCAAAAGTTTTTGTCGATTCAAAAAAATTATGGAAAGAAATTAGAAATTATGTTCAATTCGTTCAGCCTTCACTATTAGACAGAATTGAATATTATAAAGGTGAAGAACCAATATTTGAAGCATTCAAAATAGAAGAGCAGATAAAAACTTTAATGGGAAGAAAAGTACCTCTTCCCAGCGGCGGGCACATAGTTATTGAACATACCGAAGCAATGACTGTTATTGATGTTAACAGCGGAAGATATGCAGCAAAAAAAGAACAGGAATTAAATTCACTTAAAACAGATTTAGAAGCAGCAAGAGAAATTGTTCGTCAATTAAGATTGAGAGATATTGGTGGATTAATCGTTGTTGATTTCATTGATCTCGAAGATGAAAAAAACAGAAAAAAAATTTATGATGAATTGAAAAAAGAATTTAAGAAGGACCGCGCTAAAACTGCTCTTCTGCCAATGACAGAATTTGGTCTGATGCAAATTACTCGTGAAAGAGTAAGAGAAAATATTGTTCAATCAATAACTGAAGTTTGTCCTTATTGTCAAGGTACAGGATTGCTCACTAAAAAATCAAATCTTATTCATGAAATAGAAAAATGGCTACAGCGTTATCGTCTGGAAGGTAAACATAAATCTTTGAAGCTGATAGTTCATCCTTCTCTTGGAGAAAAACTTAAAGAAGGTTTTATTTCTACTTTGACAAAAATTCAATTTAAATATCTAGTTAGATTGAAATTAATACAGGATGAAAAAATGGACCCATCTTCTTTTCGTTTTCTTGTGGCAAAAACAGGAGAAGATATTACAGATAATTTTGCATGAAAAATTTCGAAATTAGCTGCCTGATAAATGAGAGCTTCAATAAAGTTTTATTGTTTTTGTTTTCACAACATTAAAGAATTATAATTATATCACATTTATGTTAAGCAATTTTATTAATTTTTCAATAAAGAATTTGATAATTAGGAGGTTACAATGAAATTTTTCATTGATTCAGCTAACATAAATCATATTAAAGAAGCAGCTTCTTATGGTATGCTTGACGGAGTAACTACAAATCCATCTCTTGTAGCTAAAGAAGGGAAAAATTTTCGAGAACTTCTCGAAGAAATTGTTAAAATTGTTGATGGTCCAATAAGTGCAGAAGTTGTTTCTACTGATTATGAAGGTATTCTTAAAGAAGCAAGAGAACTTTCAAAAATACATAAAAATATTGTTGTCAAAATTCCTTTGATTAAAGAAGGGATTAAAGCTGTAAAAACTTTATCATCAGAAGGAATAAAAACAAATGTTACTTTATGTTTTTCTGCACCTCAAGCAATTTTAGCTGCAAAGGCTGGTGCAACTTATGTAAGTCCGTTTGTTGGTAGACTTGATGATGTAGGTCATGAAGGTATGTCTTTAATTGCCCAGATTGTTCAAATCTATCGCAATTATAATTTTAAGACAGAAATTATTGTTGCAAGCGTTCGTCATCCGTTACATGTAGTAGAAGCAGCAATGATGGGAGCTCATATAGCCACAATTCCTTTTGATGTTATTGAAAAACTTTTCAAACATCCTTTAACTGATATTGGTTTGGAAAAATTTCTTGCAGATTGGAAAAAACTAAATCAATAAATTATATGAAAAAAACAAAATTCTACTCTGTTCACGAAAAACTTGGTGCTAAAATTGTTGACTTTGCTGGTTTCAAAATGCCGGTTCAATATTCTTCTATAATTGCTGAACATAAAGCGGTTAGAAATTCTGTGGGTGTTTTTGATGTCTCTCACATGGGGGAAATATTTGTTCGTGGGCAAAAAGCTCTCGACTTTGTTCAATATGTTACAATTAATGATGCATCAATATTAACTAATGGAAGAGTTCAGTATTCTGCAATGTGTTATCCTGACGGCGGCATTGTTGATGATTTGCTCGTTTATAAAATTAATGATAATGAATTTATGTTCGTAGTTAATGCATCGAATAAGGATAAAGATTTTGAGTGGATGAGAAAAAATAATCTTTTTGATGTAGAAATTTCAGATGAAAGCGATGATTATTCTTTGCTTGCTGTTCAGGGGCCAAATTCAAAATCTGTAATTGAAAAATTATGTGACCGTCCACTCGATTTGGAATACTATCATTTCTTTTTTGCTAAAGTGTCAAATGTTGATATGATTGTTTCAAGAACTGGATATACAGGTGAATTAGGTTATGAATTATATTTCAAAGGTGATGAACATACAGCAGAAAAAGTTTGGAATGATTTATTTGAAGCAGGAAAAGAATTTAATATTCAGCCAGCAGGACTTGGTGCAAGAGATTCGCTAAGACTTGAAATGGGTTACTGTCTTTATGGAAATGATATAGACGAGACTACTAATCCGCTTGAAGCAAATCTTGGCTGGATTACTAAGTTGAAAAAGAATTCATTTATTGGAAAAGATGCTTTATTGAAAATTAAAGAGGAAGGATTAAAAAGAAAATTAGTGCCATTGATTTCAGAAGAAAAAGCTTTTCCCCGTCATGGATATGATTTAAAATCTGACGGCAAAATTGTTGGAAAGGTAACAAGTGGAACTGTGAGCCCAATACTTGAAAAAGCAATTGCTCTTGGTTATGTTTCGATTGACTATGCTAAGGAGGGTACTCAAATTAATTTTTTAATAAGAGAAAAAGAAATTCCTGCAATTATAACTAAATTACCATTTGTGAAGAACTGATATGAAAATTAATGTCTTATTCTCAAATATTTTTCTTGATGAACTCTATTTTACTGGCAAAACAGCTGTAATGATTGATGTGCTTAGAGCTTCTTCTGTAATTACAACTGCTCTGTCAAATGGAGCCAGAGAAGTAATTCCTGTAAGCACACTTGATTTTGCTATGAAAATTTCGAGTGATGCATTTAAAAGTCAAACTTTACTTTGCGGCGAAAGAAATACAAAAATGGTAGAAGGATTTAACCTTGGCAATTCTCCCTTAGAATTCAAACCCGAAATAGTTGCCGGCAAATCAATAATTTTATATACAACCAATGGAAGTAAAAGTATTGTAAAAGCAAAGTTCTGTGAAAATTTATTTATTGGCTGCTTCTTAAATTTACCTGCACTTGCAAAACATCTGTTAAATCTCAATCTTGATTTTGAAATTATTTGTGCAGGAACAAACGGACTTTTCAATCTTGAAGATGCTGTATGTGCAGGTATGCTTATTAATGAAATTTATACACAAAACAAAGATGTACAGCTTTCTGATTCTGCTCTTGCCAGTTTAACTTTGAGCAAACAAATGGGAAAAAATCTATATGAATTTTTAAGTGGAACTGAGCACGGCAAACTTCTTATAGAAAATGGTTTTCTTGATGATATAATTGAATGTTCGAAATATGGAGTAACAGATGTAATTCCATATTTTGTATCAGGTTCTATAAAGAGACTCTGAAATTAAAACCGCATTTGAAAGAATGTCTAAGAAAAGAAATACATATGATAAGGAAAAAGAATTTTTTGTTATATCTCCTAAGAAAAAGAAAAAAATTTCAGGAATACTTTTAATAGTCTTATCACTTTTCACTTTTTTGAGCATACTTTCTTACTCCCGTTACGACGATGCATTTTTTTCTTATCGCTTTACAGATTTATTTAATATCTTTTTTGCAAATCCAGAATTAAAAGAAAAAGCCGCACATACTCATAATTGGCTTGGAATATTTGGTGCTTATGTATCGAACTTTTTCATTCATTCAACTCTTGGATATTTTTCATTAATCTTTCCGATAATTCTTTTTGTTTGGGGTTATACAATTTTGAAAGGAGAGGATTCGAAGTTAGCTGTTTACTTCACAAATTTTTTCCTTGTAACTGGAATTTTACTTTCCTCATTTTTCGGTGTTCTGCGAAATGCAAAAGAATTTGGATTGTTGAAAGATTATTATGAATTATCGGGAAATGTTGGGGATTATTTTGGAATAGCACTAAGCAATTTAATGGGGGGCTTGGGAAGTTTGATTTTGTTAGTTGCAGGTATGATAATTACATTAATTATTGCATTCGATATTCGATTTAGTTCTTTACTAAACTTCATGAAGAAATTTTATAAAGAAGAAATTGGAAAAGAAGAAGTTGAATCCGAAGAAGAATTTTCTATCGATAATATTATTAAAATTAAAAGTCCAAGCTCAGATGAATTAGAAGAACCCGAAGAAGAACTTGAAGATAAAAAGCCAAAGAAAACTGAAACAAAAATTAGAATAATTAAAAAAGATGAATTAGAAAAAATTGCTGATGAGGAAGAAGAAAAGCCAATCAAAACCAAAAAATTAGAAGCACGAAAAACAGAAAAGATAAGCACGGAAGAAGAATTGCCAACAATTGATAAAGAAAAAGAAGCTGAACTTCCCGACCAATGGAATGAAGAAATTGATTACACTCCTCCAAGTTTAGATTTATTAATTTCTCCTGATGATGAAGAAGTTAAAATTCATGAGACTGAATTAAAAAGAAATGCAGAACTGTTAAAAGAAAAACTTGCATTATTTGATATAGAAATTGAAGATATAACTGTAACGCCTGGACCAGTAGTTACACTTTATGAAATTGTTCCGGCTCCAGGTGTAAAGATAAGCAGAATAGTGAGTCTTGAGCATGATATTGCGTTGGCTCTTGCTGCAAGAGGAATAAGAATTATTGCACCAATTCCTGGCAAAAGTGCAATTGGTGTTGAAATACCAAATGCAGAGGCATCAATTGTTCGTGCAAAATCTGTTATAAGCAAATTAAAAGATTCAAAAGCTGAACTTCCACTTGCACTTGGTAAAACAATTTCAGGTGAAGTTTATATTACAGACTTAGCTAAAATGCCCCATCTATTAATTGCTGGTTCTACTGGTTCAGGTAAAAGTGTTGGCATTAATATGATTATTCATAGTTTAATTTATTCCAAACATCCTTCGGATGTAAAATTTGTAATTTTTGACCCCAAAAAAATTGAGCTCTCTTTCTACAAAAAATTAAGCAGACATTTTCTTGCTGTATCTCCAGATTTAGAAGAAGAAATTATTACTACTCCGTCAAATGCTTTGCTTGCTCTTAAAGCAGTTGAATATGAAATGGAAAAACGATATGACAAGCTTGCAAAAGCTGGAGTTAGAAATATTGTCGATTACAATAAAAAAGTGCTTAATCCAAGAACGCGTCCTCATGATACCGAAGAAATTAAACATCATAAACTTCCTTACATAATTGTAATAATTGATGAACTTGCAGATTTAATGATGACATCAGGCAAGGAAGTTGAAGAACCAATTGCTCGTTTAGCGCAACTTGCTCGTGCTGTTGGAATTCATTTAATACTTGCAACTCAAAGACCATCAGTTAATGTTATCACTGGCGTTATTAAAGCAAATTTTAGTGCGAGAATTGCTTATCAGGTTGCAACCAAAATTGATTCAAGAACAATTCTTGACATGAACGGAGCAGAACAACTGCTTGGAAGCGGAGATATGCTTTTCTTGCCTGCTGGTATGCCAAAACCAATTCGCATTCAAAATGCATTTATAACTACTGAAGAAATAGAACGAGTAACCAATTTTATTTATCAGCAGAAAGGTTATTCAAAAAGATATTTTCTTCCTTCTCTTTATGAAAAGAAAAAAGCAGAGATGAGTAATTTTTTGTCAGATTTAGATCCAATGTTCGAAGAAGCTGCAAGAATTGTTGTTCGTCATCAACAAGGTTCTGTTTCACTTTTGCAAAGAAAATTGAAATTGGGTTATTCGCGTGCTGCAAGAATTGTTGACCAGCTTGAACAGGCTGGTATTGTTGGTCCTGCAGAAGGCAGCAAAGCACGCGAAGTAATTGTTGAAAACGAAGAACAACTCGAAACAATTTTAAGGTCTTTATGAAATTAGTTATTCTATTTTTGTTGTCATTTCAAATTTTATATGCACAAAGTGGAAGCGAAGCATTAAAGAAAATTCAAAATAAGTTTAATACAGTTACAGATTTTACTGCTAATTTTATTCAATCAGATTGTAATCCATCTGAGAAAAATACTGCAAATTTAAGCGGGAAAATTTATTACAAGAAGAAAAATAAATTTATTGTAGAATTAAAAAATCAATTGATTATTTCTAATGGTGAAACCATCTGGAATTATAACAAAAAACAAAAGCAAGTTATAATCAGTTATTTTTCTGATGACCCAACAGTTTATTCAATCGAAAGAATAATTTATAATTATCCATCACTTTGCAGCATAAAGTTATTGAAGAAAGACAATGAAGAAATAATTCAGTTGATTCCCCGTGAAGGTTTGCTCGATTTGAAAGATATTAAAATCTGGAAAGATAATAATGATATGATTTCAAAATTGGAAGTAACAGATATTGGGGATATGTGTTATTTCATTCAGTTTGAAAATATTACTATAAATCAAAATTTACCTGATAACAAATTTACTTTTAATCCTCCAAAAGGAATTCGTATTGTTGACCTCCGTTAAAGAACATAAGAAATTTCTGAAAAAATTTAGCGGGTATGTGTTACCCGTTATTTTAACAATCATTTTTCTTATTCTTGCTTTCAGGGGAATTGATTTAAAGAAGTCTTTTGCTCTTATTGCGAAAACTTCAATTCTTTGGTTAATACTTTATGTAATCATTTTTTATATATCTCATTACATTCGTGCTCTCAGATGGAAAGCTATAATTCATTCTGTTAAACCTGATACATCTTCATTAAATTTATTTGGCGCAGTGATGATAGGATACGGTGTTAATTGTGTAATACCACGCTTTGGAGAAATTTATAGAGGATTATTCCTTGGCAAATGGGAAAAAATTTCCCGCACTACGATGATAGGAACAATCATTGTTGAAAGAGTAATTGATATAATTTCTTTTGGTTTGGCTTCTTTTCTAAGTGTTCTGTTTTATTCTGGAGATTTGTTTAAGAAAATTGTATGGCTAAAACCATCATTAATAATTGGTTTCATAATAATCACTATAATTATTTTTCTTCTTGTAGTTATTGTAAAATATGAACATGGATTGACTTCATCATTATTAAATTTGCTTAATAAAATTAATCCAAAATTATCAACTAAATTTTTTGAATTGATTTCAACACTCATAGAAGGTTTCTCAAGCATTAAAGGGCATAAAAGTATTTTTGTTATAATTATTCTAACAATATTGATGTTCTGGATTTATGCATTAAATACATATGTTGGATTTTTCATGCTTAATATGAATGAAGTTCAGCCGATTGATATGAAGATGGCTTGGGTGTTTATGGCAATTAGTGCTTTTGGAACTTTGATTCCAACTCCTGGCGGGACGGGCTCATATCACATAATCTCAATTTTTATTCTCTCAAAATTATATAACTTTAATTATGAAATCAGTGCTGCTTATGCAATTTTGACCCATTTCATTCAATATGTTGTTTTTGTTATCTCTTCTTTGCTGTTAATTTTTATTATTAATAAATTGAGAGAAAAGAAGGGGGAACCAAAAGAAAATTTTGTTTCGGTTTTTAATTCCAACTCGGGAGATAAATGAAAAAATTATTTTTTCTTTTTTTTGTTATTCCTTTTTTAGTTTATGCTCAATGGGATTTCGAAGCGGCGATGGGATTAGATTTCAAATCAACTCCATCATATCGCGATTATGTCAATTCTAATTTTTCTCAGTATGGGAAAAAACTTTCTTCATTCTCAAGTGCTGTTAATTTCAGTTGTGAAATTAACTACAGAATATCAGATAATTTTCAATTTGGCAGCGAATTAAGTTATTTAATTGATTCCTACAATGCTCCAATTGGTGCGGGCGGTATCTATGAAATTTCATATAATTTTATTAGACCCTCAATTGTAGCTTATTATGTTGTAAAAGGAATCGGGTATAAATTTAAATTTGGTGGAGGCTTAGGACCAAGATTTATTTTATTGACTGAAGATAATATTTCAAAAGTAGATTATTCAGCAACTGGTTTTGGGGCGTTAATTAAAGCAGAAGGAAACACGCTTTTGAGTGATAATCTTTATGCAGTAATTGGTTTTGATTTGAGATTTGATTACACTAATGAGCTCAAAGATAAGATTAATCAAAATAAAATTATTAACTTTTATAACGGCAAAGCAGTTAATATGACTTCTATTTCAGCCGGAATCAAACTTGGAATTTCATACATCTTTTAAGAGTTATATATGAACATATTTGAAGCAATAATACTTGGAATAATTCAGGGACTTACAGAATTTTTGCCTATCAGCAGCACAGGGCATCTTACAGTTACAGGGAAATTAATGAATTTAATTTCCACAGATAAGCCACAGATATGGACTTCTTTCATAGCTGTAATTCAACTTGGGACTTTAATTGCAGTTGTTGTCTATTTCAGGGATGATATTTTGAATATCATTAAAGATTTTTTTCAAGATAATTTTTTAAGCAGAAAAAATTTCAGCAGCCAATCATTGAATTCTAAAATGGGTTGGTATCTCGTAATTGCAACAATACCAGTAACTGTAATTGGACTTTTGTTAAAAGATATAATTGAAGGAACACTTACAAAAAATTTATATGTAATCTCAGCAAGTTTGATTATACTTGCAGTAATACTTGCTGTTGCAGAAAAAACTGGTAAATTCAAACGAGATATGGAAAATATTAAATGGTACGATGCACTTGTTATTGGCTTAGCACAATCACTTGCATTAATTCCCGGTTCATCCCGTTCTGGCACTACAATAACTGCAGGTTTATTTCTTGGATTAAAAAGAGAAACTGCTGCAAGATTTTCTTTTTTGATGAGTATCCCTGCTGTCTTTGCAAGCGGTATGCTGGAATTTTATGAGTCATTAAAATATATTGATTTTAATTCCTCAATAAACTTGATTATTGCTACAGCAGCATCGGGAGTAGTTGGTTATTTATCAATAGAATTTTTATTAAGATATTTGAAAAGAAAATCAACCTTCATTTTTATAATATATCGAATTGTAATCGGGATAATAATTTTATTTTTAATCAGCAACGGAATAATAAATCCATAGGTGATTTATGAATCTAAGTAAAATGATATTAATTATTTTTTCTGTTTTTATTTTATCTTGTACTTCAAATGGACAAAAAGAAATTAAAAAGCAGGAGGATACAAAAATTAATTTAGAAGAATATCTTACTTTGAAGAATAATGAAAAATTAATTGCAATAATGAAAACAAGCATGGGAACAATTGAACTAGAGTTGTTTCCCAACGAAGCTCCTAAAACTGTAAAGAATTTTGTAGGATTATCTTTAAAAGGCATTTATGATGGAGTAATATTTCATCGTGTGATAAAAGATTTTATGATTCAAGGAGGTGACCCAACTGGAACTGGAAGAGGAGGCGCTAGTATTTATGGTGGTCCATTTGAAGATGAATTTTCTCCTTCATTAAAGCATGATTCTCCCGGGATTCTTTCTATGGCAAATGCAGGACCAAATACAAATCAAAGTCAATTTTTTATTACTGTTGTTCCCACACCATGGCTTGACCTAAAGCATACAATTTTTGGAAAAGTTATAAATGGAATGGAAGTAGTAAGAGAAATTAATTCTGTCCCAACAGATGAAAAAGATAGACCGTTTCAAGATGTAGTGATAGAAAAAATTACAATTGAAAAACGAAAATTCTGAAAATATGCACTCAGAGTTTTTTACTTCTCGCTGGGGTTTAATTTTATCGACACTTGGAATTGCAGTAGGCACAGGAAATATCTGGCGCTTTTCAAGAGTAGTAGCACAAAATGGAGGTGGTTCATTTTTAATTCCATGGGTTATTTTTTTGTTGATATGGTCAGTTCCTTTGATAATATCTGAATTTGCTTTGGGGAAATTCACAAGAAAAGCACCCATTGGAGCATTCAAAAAAACAGCTGGTGATAATTTTGCATGGATGGGAGCCTTTGTTGCTTTTGTTTCAACTGCTATTATGTTTTATTATTCAGTTGTTACTGGTTGGTGTTTTAAATATCTGTTCTCTTCATTGAGTGGAAATTTGTTTGATACATCAAATCATTTGCAATACTGGAATGAATTCTCATCAGGATTTTATCCAGTTTATTTTCATTTCTTTGCAATGATGATTGGAGCAATTGTAATTTATAAAGGAGTTGTAAAAGGAATTGAAAAGGTAAGCAGAATTCTTGTATCGATGCTTGTTGTTATACTTTTAATTTTGTTCGTGCGTGCAATTACATTACCAAATGCTATTGAAGGAATAAAATATTTTTTCACACCAAAACTTGAATATTTGATTAATTACAAAGTCTGGTTAAATGCATTAACACAAAATGCATGGGATACAGGAGCCGGCTGGGGCTTAATTTTAACTTATGCAACTTACATGAAACAGAGAGAAGACATTGCACTAAATGCTTCGCTGATAGGTTTTGGGAATAATTCAATTTCGTTACTTGCGGGTATTATAATTTTTTCAACAGTTTTTGCCTTGAGCTCAAATGATGCTCTTCAGCAAATATCACAATCTGGACCTGCTAATACAGGATTAACCTTTATTGTTTTGCCTCAATTATTTTCAAAAATGTCAGATTCATTAATTGTTAATCTAACTTTTTCATCTTTGTTCTTTCTTGCTTTATCTTTTGCTGCACTTACATCTTTAATATCCATGATTGAATTAGCAGTTAAGACCTTAATTGATTTTGGCATGAATAGAAAAAATGCTACAATTATTATAAGTTTTCTTGGATTTATTTTTGGTATTCCTTCTGCACTCAATATAAATTTTTTAATTAATCAAGATTGGGTTTGGGGAGTAGGATTAATTTTAAGCGGTGCATTTATTTCTTTTGCAGTTAATATATATGGCACCGACAAATTCAGAAAAGAAATTATTAATTCTTCAGGAAATGATATGTATGTTGGAAGATGGTATTTCTGGATTATGAAATACCTTGTTCCAGTTCTTGCAATTTTACTTCTATCATGGTGGTTAATTTCATCAACTTCATGGGATGAACAATGGTGGAATCCATTCCATCGAGAAAATTTAGGAACAAGTTTGTTTCAATGGTTAATAGTGATTTTTATATTTTTAATGATTAATAAAAAAATTGTCAAGAAAATTTCTATATGAGTTTAAGTGAAATTATAATTGGAATTTTAGTTGTAGGAATAATTTGGGGCGGGTTTATTTATTTCATAATAAAAGCAATTAAGTTAGAAAAGAAAAAATCTGATAATTATGGCGAAAAGAATATTACCATCAATTAATGAATTAACAAAAGAATTAAAGAAAAAAATTTTTTTGCCTGTTTATTTCATATGCGGCGAAGATAATTATAATATAAATTATGCAGTAGAGCTGATTTTAAAATTCGCAAAACAATTTGTAAAATCTGATTTCGATATTGAAACAATAGATGCAGAACGTGGACAGAATTTTTCCCAAATAATCGATATGGCACTTGCTTTTCCATTTGGTGGGGGTAAAAAAATAATTATTGTAAAAAATTTTGATAAACTAAGTGATAAGAAATTATTAAGTGAATACTTAATCTCTCCTGCTGAATTTACAATTCTAATTTTAGTACAATATTCAAGAGTGTCAGATTTATCGAAAGAACCTTTTGCAACTTTAATTCAAAAAGGATTTTTCTACGAAGTCAAAACAGAAACAGGTGAAGAACTTGTTGACTGGCTTGAAAGAAAAGCCGACGAATATAAAATAAAACTTTCGCGAGAGAATATTTATAATATTCTGGAAATAGCAGGAGAAGATAAAAGTCTTCTTGAAAGCCAGCTTCAAAAAATTTCAACTTATTTATCTGGAAAGGAAGAAATATCTTTTGAGGAGATAAAAAAAATAATTTCTTCTACAAAACAATATTCTATTTTTGATTTGCAGGAAGCAATTGGGAAAGGGGATAAGGTTAAAGCAATTGAAATTGCGTATAATCTATTGGATAGTGGTCAGGAAATTGTTGTAATCATTAACATGCTTGCTAAATTTGTTTTAACAGTTTCTCAAATTCTTGAAATGATAAAAACAAATGTGAACGACAACGAAGCAGCACGAAAACTTCAATTAAGCTGGTATTATTATGTCAATTGCAAGAAGGCAAATTATCTTTTTTCTGATTCAAGGTTATTAAATGCTTCTCGAGCATTATTTGATGCAGACTTAGCTGTAAAAACCACTGCTGCTGACTCTAAAACTATTCTTCTGACTCTAATTACAAAAATGATGCAGTAAAAAAATTATGGAGTTGAAAAATTTTTCTTTAATAACTAAAATTAAACGCCTAATTTTGAAACAATCTTAATATTGGATAGGTATAATTGCCGCACAATCAAAATTTAACTGAGCTAACGGATGAAGAACTAATCAAAAAGTTTCAAGAAACAAATGAGCTTGAAGCTTACGAAATATTAGTTCGCCGTTATAAAGACCCTCTGATGAATTTCGTTTATCGATTCGTCGGAGATCGAGATGTATCTTCAGATATTGTTCAGGATACTATGATTAGATTTTATCTCAACAAAGATTCATATCGCGAGTTTGCCAAGTTCTCGACATGGATTTATACAATTGCAGGCAATCTTGCAAAAAATGAACTTAAGAGACGGCGAAGAAGAAGTATATTGTCTTTAAGTCCATCTGAAGATGATAAACAAATTCAAGTTGAAGATAAATCTTTTGTAGCACCAGACAGAGCTACGGATAGTAATCTTAAACATGATATTATTCAGCGTGCACTAATGAAAATTAAACCAGTTTACAGAGAAATGGTAATTCTAAGGGACATTCAAGGTCTTTCTTATGAAGAAATTGCAGAGATAACAAAAGTTTCTCTTGGAACTGTAAAATCAAGAATTAATCGTGGAAGAACTCAATTACAAAAGTTATTAAAAAATATATATGACGAGTGAGCCTATGGGAATTAACAGCTACAGTGATGACGAAGTCAAATTCTCAAAATTAATTAATGATTTAAAGGAACTCCCGAAAATTAAAACCGAAGAAAATTTTGAATACAATTTGATGATTCGTATTCAAAATCAAAACTTCGGTAATTTGACGGAAGAAAAACCACAATTTGGCATCATCAAATTTGTTATTCCATCAGCAATTGTTTCTATAATTATTTTATTCATATTGTTTTTACCTGCTGCTGAACAAAAAATTGAAAATCCTTTAATGGTCGACCCACCAAAAATTTCTGAAAGTGATTCATTAAGTAATTCGCAAATTTTATCTTCAAATGCAGAACCTATTGTTAAACCCAGAAAAAAAATAAATAGAGAAAATGAATTAAAAGAAAATATTGTTACAGAAGCAAAATCGTCGGTAAATCCCAAATTAAAATATCCTATAAACAGAAGCCGGTCGGTTGCATTAGATGAATATTTATCCGGGCAAAATCCAGGAAGGAATAATTTACAAAGAGGAAATATTGTTAGAAGTGGTGATGAAGAATTTGATTTTGATGGATTTTTACTCACCCAGCCTCTTGACCAGAAATCACTTGAAAAATATCGCAGAATGATTGATTCAATAAGAAAAGCAGAAGCTAAAAGAGATTCTTTAAGAAGAATTCGATAACATTAATTTTATATCAAATTAAAAATTTCATTTATTTGTTTTTTTAAGCATTCATGCTTAATTTTGCATCGTAAATTTTAAGGAAATCTTGCGAAATGAAAAAAGGTATTCATCCAACTTATAGAAGATGTGAAGTAACGTGTGTGTGTGGCAATACTTTTGTTACACGTTCAACTGTAAGCAGTATCAAACTTGAAATCTGCTCTCAATGTCATCCATTTTTTACAGGCAAACAAAAAATTGTTGACTCTACTGGAAGAGTAGAAAAGTTTAAGAAAAAATACGGCTTGAAAGAAGCTTAATTAATTGTTCTGAAATTTTGGGGGCTGTAATTTAACAGCCCTTTATTATTTTAAACCTGCCTGTTTAATAACTTTTTAAAAATCAATATGAATCAATTAGTATCAACAGAATTATCAGGAATGAATTTGTATCAGGGTGTACGAGGTCATGCTGTTAAAATCTTAAATCGTGTAGACAGAACTGATGCATACCTCGATAAATTACTCGAAATTGAATTGAAAAATTCTAATTTGAGTGGAATAGATAAAGCATTATTATTCGAAATTGTTCATGGTGTAATGAGATGGATGGGAAGACTTGATTGGATACTGAATGGATTTTATAAAGGTCAATTTTCTAAGTGTGTCCCAAATGTTAAAAATGCACTTAGAGTAGCCCTTTATCAAATTTTGTTTTTAGACAAAGTTCCAGATTATGCAGCAGTTAACGAAGCAGTTGAGTTTGTTAAAAAACTTCAAGGACAGAAATATGCAGACCTCGCTAATGCAGTTTTAAGAAATATTATTCGTAATAAAGAATCTATTCGTTATCCAAATCCTGAGGAAGATTTGGTTGCTTATCTTAGTGCATACTATTCTCATCCAACATGGATGGTTAAACGCTGGGTTAAAAGATTTGGAAGAGAAGAAACAGAAAAACTCTTAATTGCTAACAACAGCAAACCAGTCATGGCATTAAGAGTGAATAATCTTGTTACAAATAAAGAAGAATTAAAATCACTTCTGGATTCCGTTGAATTAAAATATACTGAAAGCAAAATCCTGCCTGAATTTATTCGACTCAATAATTTGACAAACATTACTGACTGGGAATATTTTCAAAAGGGGTATTTTACTGTTCAAGACGAAAGCACTGGTTTGCCAGTAAAATTACTTGATGTAAAACCAGGTATGAGAGTGCTTGATTTATGCTCGGCTCCAGGAGGCAAAACAGCATTTATTGCAGATTTGATGAACAATCAAGGAGAAATAATTGCTCTCGATAGATTTGACAGCCGATTAAAAATTCTTGAAAAAAATTTAGCTCGTCTTAAAGTGACAAATGTTAAAACCATTCCAATTGATGCATTAGAATACAATGATGAAATTGGTTTCGACCGAATATTGATTGATGCTCCATGTTCTGGATTAGGAACTTTAACTAAAAAACCTGACTTGAAATGGAAAAAAGACTTGGGGGATATCAGAAAAATTGTTAATATTCAATACGATTTGTTGAAAAAAGGTGCATCAATGCTGAAAGTGGGAGGAGCTTTGGTTTACAGTACTTGCACAATTGAACCTGAAGAAAACTTTGAAATAATTAAAAAATTTCTCTCTGAGAATTCAAATTTTAAACTCGTTGATGCTTCGGAAATATTTTCAAAAGAACTTATTGATGAAAATGGTTGTGTTCAAACTTATCCACATATTCATGGTGTTGATGGTTCATTTGCAGCGAAATTAATTCGTTTAATTTAATAGAGAAAAATAATGGCTCCAGAAGCCTTAAAAAAATTTGCAGAAGAACTAAAAACTATTCGAGAAGAAAAAGGAATTTCGCTTCAACAAATTTCAAATCATACAAAAATTGATATCAAGTTCCTTCAAAAAATTGAAGAGGGCGATTTTAGTTTTTTGCCAGAAATTTATGTAAAGGCATTTATTAAGGAATATGCTCAAACATTAGAACTTGATAAAAATGAAATTATAAAAAAATACGAAGCAGCAAAAAGCAAAATTTTAGATTCACGATCAGCAAGTGAAGAATTAAAAGCTCAGTCAAAAAAAACAGAAGAAAAAATTATTGAGTCAGAATCAATTGAAAAAAAATATAAAAAAGAATTTGATGCAGAAGAATATTTTTCACCAGAATTAGAATATTCTAATGACAATCAAGAAGCACAATCAAATAAGAAATATTTTTTATATGCAGGTATTGTAGTAATTATTTTAATAGCATTCTATTTTCTATTCATTAAAGGGGATTCTAATATCATTGAAGAAAAACCTTATGAAGATGTATTGACTAACAGATATGAAGTTGATTCATCAATTACACAACAGAAGCCACAACATGAGTCGGACAGTCTTAATTTATCTATAACTCCAGAAAAACTTGTATGGCTGAAAGTATTGTGCGATAAAAAAGAAGTTTACAGACAAATGGCACCGGCTGAAAAGGTTCTTAATTTCAAAGCAGAAAAAGAATTTTATGTTGTTGTTGGAAATGCAGGTTATGTTAAAATGAGCTTAAATAATAAACCAATATCACCAATAGGTAATTTAGGCGAGATTAGAAATTATTATATTTCGCTTGATACAATTAAATCAAATCTAATTCCAATTCCAAAGAAAGATGAAAAAAAGTCCACAACAGAGAATTGAGGAATTAAGAAAATTAATTAAAGAGCACGATTATAATTACTATATTCTTGCTCAGCCTACAATTAGCGATTACGAGTATGACCAGCTCGTAAATGAATTAATCCAGCTTGAAAAGGAAAACCCGCATCTTATTACTCCCGATTCACCGACACAGCGGGTCGGTTCAGATTTAACAAATGTTTTTAATCCTGTTGCTCACCGAATTCCAATGCTTAGTCTTTCAAATACTTACAGCGAAGAAGAAATGTATGATTTCGACAGAAGAGTAAAAGAAGGGCTCCCAAAAAGCGAAAAAGTTGAATATGTGTGCGAACTTAAAATTGATGGGGTCTCAGTCAGCTTAAGATACAAGAATGGTTTGCTTGTAACTGCTGCTACAAGAGGTGATGGAACAACAGGCGAAGATATTACAAACAATGTAAGAACAATTCGATCAGTTCCACTTTCAATTAGAAAACCTGAGTCAATAAAATTGAAATTGGATGATATAGAAGTGCGCGGCGAAATTTATATGGAGATTGAAGCATTTAAAAAGATAAATGAAGAACGAGAATTAAATGGAGAAAAAACTTTTGCTAATCCGCGCAATTTAACAGCGGGTACCATTAAACTTTTAGACCCTCAGCTTGTGGCAAAAAGACCTTTGAAAACCTTTGTTTATTATTTATACTCTGAAACAGATGAATTAACAACTCACTATGAAAACTTGAAACTGCTAAGAGAAATGGGATTTTGTGTTAATCAAAACTATAAGCTTTGCCGAAATATAGAAGAAGTAATGGAATTTTGTAATGAATGGGAAGATAAAAGAGATACACTTCCTTATGAAATTGATGGAGTTGTTGTTAAGGTAAATTCTTTAAAGCAGCAAAGAATTTTAGGGAATATTGCAAAATCTCCGCGATGGGCAGTTGCATATAAATTCAAAGCAAAACAGGCAAAAACAAGATTAAATAAAATTATCTGGCAGGTTGGACGAACAGGAACATTAACTCCAGTTGCAGAACTTGAACCAGTATTTCTTGCAGGATCTACAATAAGTCGAGCAACTCTTCACAATATTGATGAAATTAGAAGAAAAGATATAAGAGAAGGAGATATTGTTGTAATTGAAAAAGGTGGTGATGTTATTCCAAAAGTTGTTGCGGTAGATTTGTCACAAAGACCAAAAGACTCTCATGAAGTTAAGATTCCATCAAAATGTCCTGTATGTAACTCAAATTTATACCGTCCTGAAAATGAAGTTGCAATTTATTGCGAGAACAATTTATGTCCTGCTCAAATCAAAGGAAGAATAGAGCATTTTGCATCTCGTGGTGCAATGGATATAACTGGACTTGGAGAAGCATTGATTAATTTGTTTGTCGATTTGGGTTATCTTAAAGATTATTCTGATATATATCATCTCAAAGAACATCGAAAAGAATTAATTCAGATTGAAAGACTTGGAGAAAAGAGCGTTGATAATCTTTTGTCATCAATAGAAAAAAGCAAAGAAAAACCTTTTGACAGAGTTCTTTTTGCACTTGGAATTAGATATGTAGGTGCTGGTGTTGCAAAAAAATTAGCAGACCATTTTAAATCTATTGATGCTTTGATGAATGCATCAGAAGAAGAAATTGAATCAATTCATGAAATTGGTCCAAGCATAAGCAAGAGCATTAAAAGATTTTTTAGCGATAGTAATAATATTAAATTGGTTGAAAGACTAAAGAAAGCCGGACTTAAATTTAAGAGCGAAGAAATAAAAGTTACTTCAGATAAATTAAAAGGGAAATCATTTGTATTAACAGGAACACTTTCATCGATGTCGCGTGAAGAAGCAAAAGAGAAAATTATATCATTAGGCGGGCATGTGCTTTCAGCAGTGAGCAAAAATACAGATTATGTTGTTGTTGGTGAAAATCCAGGTTCAAAATTTGATAAAGCTCAAAAACTTGGAATACCAATTCTTTCGGAAGAAGAGTTCTTAAAAATGATTGAGTAGAACATGCTTGAAGCTCTTAAACGTAAATTAGCTCATTATTTATTATCAAAGAAATATTTAAGAAATGGAAATCAACAGATAGTTTTTAATAAAGTTATTTCCAGCTCTAATAATTTTTTTGTGATTCTGCCTTTTGAAGAGAATGATTTAAATAATTCACTCGATTTGATTAAGTATTTATTAATTCATAAAAAAAATGTTACAATATTTCTGCAGGAGCATAAGTACAATTTCTTTCCTGCAAAAGATAAAATTAATTTTATTACCTATAATTTAGAAGATATATCAAAATTAAATCTACCGTCAAAAAATTTATGCAATAAGTTAAAAGAAAAAAATTATGATGTTGTAATTGATTTGAACAGAAAAGAAAATACTTTTTTTAGTGCTGTAGCAAATCTTGTAGATTCAAAAGTTAGAATTGGTTTTAAGAAAGATTATTCCGAAGCTTATTACAATTTATTATATAGAGATAATAATAACGACTCAGAACTTGTATTTAGAAATTTTCTCAATTTCATTAGAATGTTTTGAGCGATTATTCTTTTTAATAATAAAATGAATTTGTAGATTGCAATTGTAAAATTAAAGAGTGGCAATAGTATGAGTGATAATATTAATTATGAATTGAAGAAAATAGGAAATACCGCCGTATTTAAATTAAATGAAAAGAGGTTTGATGCCTCAATTGCTGGATTTGTTAAAGGTGAACTTACAATTTTATTGCATACTGGTGATATCAATAAATTAATTATTGATTTATCAGAAGTTGAATACTGTGATAGTTCTGGTTTGAGCGCAATTTTACTAGCATATCGAATTCTGCAGACAAACGAAGGGATGATTCGTTTGGCTAATCCTTCTAAAAATGTTAGAACTCTTATAGAAATCTCTCAGCTTGATAGAGTATTAAAAATATGTAATTCTGTTGACGAAGCATTGAAAGATTTAGAGGAAGTCTCAAATTAATTTTGCCAATTCTTTTTATAAAATTTACAGTTCAAATCGGTAAAGAATTTTTTGTTTAGTATTTTATGAAAGACACTAAAAAGTTTCTCAAAGATATAAAACTTGTGGTATTTGACCTTGATGGAACTTTGTTAAATGATAAAAATGAAATTAGTGAATCTACAATTGAACTTGTAAAAAAATTGAAAGAAAAAGGAGTAAAGTTTTCAATTGCATCTGCCAGATTGCTTTCTTCTTTTACAGAACATATTAAAATGCTTGATATTGACATTCCAGTTATATCATTGGATGGAACTTATGTAGCCAATCCTGTTACGAATGAAATCCTTCTCGAATCTTTTATGAAAAAAAATCATGTTAATCGTGCATTAAAATTATCAGAAAAATATTCCTTAAATGTTGCATTATGTTGTAGAGATTCAATTTATTACAATGAAAGCAATTCTGTCGTAAAATCTTTGCTCGATAAATATGGAGCAGAATTTAGATTAATAAAATCGTATGAATCTTGTAGGGATAATGTTTTAGAAATGATTATGGTGAGCGAGTCGTCTGATAAGATCAAAAAAGCACATTCTAAAATGATATTTCCATATACTTTTGGTGTTCAGGCATTACATTATAAATCAAATAATTACGGTGGTATATATTATTTAGAGCTAAAAAAAATGGGAACAAACAAAGGAAAAGCTCTTAAAAAACTATGCGACTATTTGCATATTAATTTAACTGATACAGCTGTGATTGGTGATTGGTACAACGATGTTCATCTGTTTCATTCAAAAGCATACAAGGTTGCAATGGCAAATGCAGTTCCTGAAATAAAAAAATTAGCTGATTTAATTACGAGCAAGGATAATAATGAAGAAGGCATAAATGAATTTTTATATATGCTGCTAAAGGCGAAATCATAAATGAAAAAAAATATTAAACATAACTTAAAAGAAAGTACTCAAGTAAAAGTTCTGATAGTTTTCATTACTATAATATTGATAGTATTAATGTTTCCTCAGGGAGAATCGATAGAGTCGGAAGTTAATGTTGGTTCTATCTGGATAAAAGATGATTTAATTGCATCAACTACATTTGAAGTTTTGAAAGACCCCGAAGTCTATGAAAGAGAAAAACGAGAAGCAGCTGCAAAAATTCTTCCTATTTTTTTGAAAGATAATAGTGTATCAACAAATTCAATTGATTCAATTAAAAAATTTAATAAGCTGATTTTAGATTTAACAAGACATACAGCATTTGAAAAAGATAAAACCAAAGAACAAATATTTTTAAGTGATAACTCATGGAATATATTTCAAAAGCTTCGTAAATCACCCTCGAGTTTTAGCGGATTAAAATTAAAATCTCTGAATCAAATTTTACAGAACACTGTAATTCTGCTTGATAGAATTTACCAGAGAGGATTACTTAATTATAATTATAAAGAAATAAGCAGAGATAGCATTACTGTTCGAGAAGGACGATACGAAAAAAATAGTCCTAAAACTTTTTATTTCGACAGACAATCAGTAAATGATTTTATAAATACTTTTCTTGAAACAAATATTGGACTTAACAAAGAAGTTAACGAAGCTGTTTTTGAATATGTTACTTACTTTTTGAAACCTAATATTATCTACAGCTACGATTTAACTCAAGCAGCAATTGAAAACGCTAAGGAAAAAATTCCGCGCAACATTGGGATTGTAAATGAAAATGAAAGAATTGTAGCTAAGCACGATAGAATAACTCCTGAAATCAAACTAAAGATTGACTCTTATCGAATTGCAAAAGGAGAAGAAATAAGCCTAATTGGCAAAATTGCTCAGGATTTAGGTAAGTTTGTTCATATTCTTATTGTCACACTTCCATTTATTCTTTACATCTTTCTCTTCAGAAAAAAAATCTATAAAGATAATGTCAAGATTCTTCTTATAGCAATAATATTTTTATTCATCAGCTTTATCACTTTTCTTATATATCAGATAAATGCTTCGGTTCAATTAGAACTGCTTGTTTTAGTACCTGTATGTTCAATGCTGTTGACAATTATATTTGATTCAAGAGTTGGATTTTATGGAACAGTAACAGCATCATTAATAGTTGCAGGATTAAGAGGCAACGATTATGTTTTTGCAGTAATGAATATTGTAGCCGGAGCACTGGCTGCTTATACAGTTCGTGATATTAAAAATAGAACACAAATTTTCCGTTCTTTCTTTTTTATTCTTATTGGTTATATTGTAAGTATCGTTGCATTCGGGTTGGAAAGATTTGATTCATTTAACAAAATGATTTCAACATTTGCTTTTGCAGCCTCCAATGCTTTGATAAGTCCAGTTTTTACTTATGGATTGATAATTTTTATAGAAAGAATATTTAAAATAACCACAGATTTAACTCTTCTTGAATTAACTGATTTTAATCATCCTTTGTTAAAGGAACTTGCAAGAACTGCACCAGGAACTTTTAATCATTCGATGTTGATGGGAACAATGGTAGAATCCGCAGCAGAAGCTATTGGTGCAAATCCTATTCTTGCACGAGTTGGAGCTTATTATCATGATATTGGCAAAACATTAAATCCAGAAAGTTTTATTGAGAATCAAATTAATGAAGAAAATATACATGAGAAAATTAAACCGGAAGAAAGTGTTCAACTGATTCTTAATCATGTTAAAAAAGGAATTGAGCTTGCTAAGGAATATAATCTTCCAAAAGAAATTATTGATTTCATCCCAATGCATCATGGCACGATGGTGATTACATTTTTCTATGAGAAAGCAAAAGAAATATATGGCGAAGAAAATGTTGATATTGATGAATATCGTTATCCTGGTCCAAAACCGAACACTAAAGAAACTGCACTTGTTATGCTTGCCGATGCGTGTGAATCTACTGTTCGGTCTTTAACCAATGCTGAACCCCAAAAAATTGAAAATGTAATTAATAATTTAATTAATGCTCGTATTGATGACGGACAGCTTGATGATGCACCAATTACATTTAAAGATATCACAAAAATAAAAGAAGCTTTCCAGAATATTTTACTTGGTCAACGACATAAACGAATCAGATACCCAAATCAAGAAGAACTCGAAGAGAAAAAAGAAGACGAAAATTGAATGATGGAAAAATTTTTGAAGGAATATCTTACAATTCTCCGCTTCGAAAAAAATCTTTCTGAAAATACTATTCAATCTTATGAATTTGATTTGAAGAAGTTTTTTACTTTTCTTGAAAAGAAAAATGTAAATGACCTCAACGATGTAACTGCGGAAATAATCTCAAGTTATTTTGATGAACAGCGTAAATTAGGAATAGATACTGCAACAGTAGCAAGATATATGTCATCTATAAAAGGATTCTGGAAATATCTTGAAGCTTCAAATTATGTTGAAAAAAATCCTACTGAAAAATTATATTCAGTAAAAAAATCAAGAAAACTTCCTGCAGTATTATCATTCGAAGAGATTGAAAAAATACTTCAAGCTGTTAATACCAATGATTATCTGGGAATTCGTGACAAAGCAATTTTGGAACTTTTTTATTCATCCGGCTTAAGAGTTTCTGAATTAATTAACCTTAAGATTTCAGATTTATTTTTTGAAGAAGAAGTTATTCGAGTTTTTGGGAAAGGTTCTAAAGAAAGAATTGTTCCAATAGGACAAAGTGCAATTTTCTGGATAAATGAATATTTAAGGTCATCTAGACCTTTGCTTGAAAAGAAAATGAAAAGTCAAAATTTTCTTTTCTTGAATAAAAGAG
>NZ_BAAJAO010000025.1:0-36209 GCF_057554405.1 Rosettibacter sp. KY25
GAGTTTATTTATCTTGCTCAATTAAATCAGGCATTGGCATTAAAAACATGTTTGCTGCACTGGCGATTTAATCAACCAAGAACTAATGGAAGTATAATATGGCAGATTAATGATACCTGGCCCGTTGTAAGCTGGTCTCTTATAGATAGTGAGTTGAAGCCAAAGTTATCGTATTATTTTGTAAAAAAATCATTTAATGAAATAGCAATAAAAGTTACTTCAGAAAATAATCAAATAAATATTCTTGGAATAAATCAAAGTGAAAAAAATTTCAAAGGAATTTTAAAATTGATTGTGTTTGATTCTTTAAGCGGCAGAATTTTGAGTGAAGAAAAAAAATCAATTATTATTAAAGGGGAATCAATAAATAATTTATGTGTGATTAAAAATTATTTAAATCCTGATTCAGTGCTTATTATAATTCTATATAATGGTGAAGAAAAAGAAGTTTTCAGAGATGTTTATACATTCAATGAATGGAAGCATTTGAGACTGTCTGAGGCTAATATCAAACTGAAGCTGATTAATCAAGGCGAAGAAAATTATCTTGAAGTATCTGCTGATAAACTTTCAATATTTGTTGACTTCATATCTCCCGATATAATTTTTGAAGACAGGGGAATTATTTTACTTCCGAATGAAATCAAATTAATAAGAATTTTTCATGAAGGTAATACAAAGTTAAACGAAAGCAGTATTGAAATATTTTGTCTTAATAAGTTTCTATGTAATAAAAATGATTAAAAAATATTTTACAATTACTTTGATTTTATTTGTAAACATTTATTCTCAGCAAATAAATATTCCAAGAATTGAACAGATGCCCAACATACCTGCACTATATAAAATGAGAGACTGGAAAATGGTTGCGCGTGGTTATGATTCATTAATTTATAATCTGAATGTGACAGGTGAATATTTACCATTAATTTATTTAATTAATAACACTATAAATTATCCTGAGCAAAAAAGTTTTGGCTTGCATACTTATGTTGGAACTAAATACACATCAAATAGTGAAGCAATTAATGTTCTTCCATCAATTGTGAGTGCTTCTCTTGTTGGGATAAATAAAAGAAATCAAAATGGGTATGATTGGGTTAAAATGAGCAGAGAATATTTTAATCGACGCTCTGAAATGAATGTGTATAAAAATTCTCCTCATGATGATACTTATGATGATTGGTGGTATGAAACAATGCCAAATCTGTTTTTCTATCAATTATACTCTTTATATCCTGATGTAGAAGATTATGAAAATCAGTTTAGAACAATTGCAGATAGATTTCTTGAAGTTGTAATGTTAAGTGGTGGTAAAGCAACGCCTTGGCAAATTCCAGATTTTCATTACCGCGGCTGGGATTTCATTAATAAAAAACCTTATAAAATTGGAGTTGAAGAACCAGAAGCAGCTGGTGCTGTAGCTTATATTTTATATAATGCTTATCTGGAAACTGGGGAAAAGAAATATTTAACAGGCGCAGAGTGGTGTTTGGAATTTTTAAATTCATTAACTGTTAATCCTGCTTATGAAATTCAACTCCCCTATGGAGTTTATACTGCAGCAAGAATGAATGCAGAAATTGGAACTGATTATGATATTGAAAAAATGTTTAACTGGTGTTTCAGCTTTACAAATTTGAGAAAGTGGAATGTGCTTTTGGGGAAATGGGGAGAATATGATATAAGCGGTTTAATTGGAGAAGATTTTGACAGACAATATGCATTTTCAATGAATACATTTCAACAAATTGGTGCTCTTGTTCCAATTGCAAGATATGATGAAAGATTTGCTCGTGCAATTGGGAAATGGGTTCTAAATGCTGCTAATGCCTTAAGATTATTCTACAGCAAATATTTAGATGATTTACATCAGGATAGTGAAGATTGGGCACATAGTTATGACCCCAATTCATACATTGCTTATGAAGCTTTATTAAAATCTTCTTCGGGTTTTCCTGAAGCCACAGGAGATGCAATTAAAGGCGGATGGGCAAAAACTAATTTGTCATTGTATAGCTCATCTTCTGTTGGTTATCTTGCTGCTGTGATAGATACAACTAATATCCCATGCATTTTGAAACTCAATTTGAATGCAACAGATTTTTTTCAGAAGAATTCTTATCAATCTTATCTTTTGTTCAATCCTTATGATGAAACAAAAGTTGTGAAAATAAATTTACCCGATGGTATTTATGATATTTACGAAACTATCAGCAATAATTTTATTGAAAAAAATGTTTCAGATTATTTTGAATTATCAATACCTTCAAACTCTGCAGTAGTAATTGTGCTTGTCCCACCTAATGGTAAGATTGAATATAAGTTTAATAAATTATTTATTGATAATAAGGTTGTCGATTATAATCTAAATATGCTAATTGAAAATTACCCGCCGAGAATCAAAAGTCTTGCTGCTGTTTCAAATAAATTATTACAAAATTCATCTACAAAAATTTACTGCACAGCAGTTGATAAAGAAACTGCTCAACTAAAATATTATTGGATAACTAATGAAGGAAAAATTCAAGGAGAAGGTTCTGTTGTTGATTTTATTGCCCCGGACAAATCAATTGTTGCTTTGGTAAAAGTTGTTGTAGTTGATGAGTCTGGAGAAAAAGATTCAGCTCAAATATCAATTAATGTTCTAAATGAAATCAATCAAACACCTAAAATAAATTCAATTAAAGCTGTACCAAGAAAAATTAAACCAAGCGATAGAACTAAATTAATTTGCTACGCAGAAGATGCAGAAAAAGATATTCTTTTTTTCAATTGGTCTTCAGATTATGGTTCTATCAATCAAATGGGAGATACAACTTATTGGACAGCCCCATCATTCGAAGGAGATTTTTATATAAGATGTTTTGTAAGTGATAATAAAGGAGGTTCAGCAATCGACAGCGTAAAAGTTATGGTGAGAAATTATTATTCCACTTCAAATGCAAATTTGATTGTTTATTTACCTTTCAATGGAAATGCAAACGATGAGAGTGGTAAAAACAACAATGGAATTATATATGGTGCATCTTTTGTAACAGACAGATTTGGAATCTCGAATACTGCTTTACAATTTGATGGATTTAATGATTATGTATTAATCAAAAATAATACTTCGTTAAATTTTCAAAATGGAATATCAATAAGTTTCTGGATTAAATTAAATGAACTACCTGAAAAAGAATCCTACATTATTTCACATGGAAGCTGGGATAAACGTTATAAAGTTTCTATTGCAAATAAAAAATTAAGATGGACAATCAAAACTGATAAAACAGGCAGCAATATTTTAGACCTTGATAGCGAAAATCAAATTGAATTAAATAAATTCATCCATTGTGTGGTTAATTATGATGGAAAAGATGCTGAGTTATGGATTAATGGTGAATTAAATTCCTTTGCATCATGGTCTGGCAAATTGCAGCAATCCGATGTTGATTTAACAATTGGACAAATGCTGCCTTCAAATTCTAATTATAATTTCAAAGGTATTATCGACGATGTAAGAATTTACGATTTTGCTCTTATGCTTGGTGATATCATGAAATTATATGATTTGCCTACTTCATTAAAGGAGAAAGAAAATTTTTTGAATGAAACCTCGTTTAGCAATTTCCCCAATCCATTTAATTCAACAACTGAAATAGTTTATAGAATTATGCATACAACAAGAATACAAATTAAAATATATGATATTCTTGGAAGAGAAATAAAAATACTTTCTGATGAAGATAAAGCTCCAGGTTTGTATCATGTGCAATGGGATATTAAAAATAATTTTGGAAATGAAGTGCCATCAGGCATTTATTTTTGTGTCCTTAGAACAAATCAAGAAACGAAAACAATAAAATTAATTTTAATAAAGTAAATAAAAGAGGAACATAATGGCAGAAGTAAAAATGATTAATGTTTCTAAGATTTATGATTCAGGTAACAAAGCAGTAAATAATGTTAGTTTCACTATAAATGATAAAGAATTTGTTGTGCTTGTTGGTCCCACAGGTTGTGGCAAATCAACTATTTTAAGAATGATTGCTGGACTTGAAGACATTACTGAAGGTGAGCTTTATATTGATAATAAATTGATGAACAACGTTTCTCCTGCTGACCGTGATATTGCTATGGTATTTCAAAATTATGCATTGTATCCTCACATGACAGTTTTTGAAAATATGGCGTTTGGATTAAAACTTAGAAAGTATTCGAAAGAAGAAATTCAAGCAAGAGTAATTAATGCAGCAAAGATTTTGAATATTGAAAATTTATTAGATAGAAAACCAAAACAACTCTCAGGCGGTCAAAAGCAAAGAGTTGCAGTAGGAAGGGCAATTGTTCGTAATCCAAAGGTCTTTTTGTTTGATGAACCACTAAGTAATCTTGATGCAAAAATGAGAGTACAAATGAGAGCTGAAATTACAAAGCTTCATAAGCAATTGAATTCAACAATGATATATGTAACACATGACCAGGTTGAAGCAATGACAATGGGAGATAGAATTGTGGTTCTCAAAGATGGCATAATTCAGCAGATTGATACACCGATGAATCTATATAAAAATCCTATTAATAAATTTGTTGCAGGATTTATTGGAAGTCCATCAATGAATTTTGTAGAAGGAATTATTATTCAAGAAGAAGGTTTGAAATTCAAAAGCATAAATAGTTCTTTAATAATAAACTTAACGGATGAACAAAAGTTGAAACTAGGGAAATATTTAAATAAAAAAATTTATTTGGGCATACGACCTGAAGACATAAGTTTGAAAGAGAATGAAAACAAATATGAATATAGTAGTGTTCTTGACTTAATTGAACCAATGGGGAACGAAATATATATCTACTTCAAGGTTGATGATAATCAATTTATTGGGAAAGTATACACAGATGAAATTTTTAAGAAGGGGGAAAAAGTTCATATTTATTTTGACAAGAATAAATTTTATTTCTTTGACTATGAAAGTGAATTAGCGATTAATTGATGGTAAAAGCTCATTGATAAAATCATTCGTGAACAAAAGTTTTAGATGACATTTTTAATGAGTAATTAAAAGAATTTGTATAACATATTCCTTACCTAAAAGCATCATCCCAAGAAATTTTTAAAAAATCATTTCAAGCTTCTTGACAAAGCTAAAAATAAAATTTAACTTTGCTTAAAGGTTTTCGATAAGGTTTTCGGTATGTTTCTTTTATTAATTTTAACCTTGTTCCTATTAATTAATAATTTAATTATTAGCGAGATGAGGTAAATCTTGTCTGAAAAAAATCAATTATGTGTTTGCAGAGAAATCATAAATGAAAATGATTTAGTCGCTGTTTTAGCAGATGAAATTGCTAAATCAATTGAAAATAAGTATAAGAATCTATTCAGCAGAGAATTGCCTAAAATTCCTGTGGGGGTTTCAAATCGACATGTCCATCTAACTGAAAATACTTTCCATAAATTATTTGGGAATGAAATAAAATTTGAATCAATGAGACCATTATATCAACCGGGAGAATTTGCTTCAAAACATACGCTTACAATTGTAGGACCAAAGCTTAGATGCATTGAAAATGTAAGAATACTTGGTCCACTAAGAAAATATGACCAGGTTGAAGTCTCACTTACTGATGCAATTTTTTTAGGAATAAATCCGCCTATTGTTAATTCTGGTTCTCTTGAGAATGCTGCACCATTAACACTTGTAGGACCAAAATCTTCAATTTATCTCGAAAAATGTGCAATTATTGCCAATCGTCATATTCATATGAATAGTCAAGAAGCAAAGATTTTAGGTGTGAAAGATGGTGATATGTGCAAAGTTAGAATACAGAGCATTAAAAGCACAATTTTCGAAAATGTTTTGATTCGAATAAATGATAACTGGCGTTTACAAATTCATCTTGATACCGATGATGCCAATGCAGCTTTTATTCGCGGTGAAATGTTTGCAGAATTTTTAGGTAAAATGTAATTATGAAACTTGGCTTGGTTATAGGAAAATTAGTATCAACAAGAAAAGAAGGAAAACTCGAAGGATTAAAAATTCTTATTGTAAATTATCTTAATGAGAATATGGAAAAAACAAAAGAGACTGCTGCATGTATTGATACTGTTAACGCTGGTGAAGGTGATGTAGTTTTACTTTGTTCGTCATCTTCAGCAAGGTTAACTAGATTAACAAAAGATGTTGCTACAGATAATACAATTGTTGGTATTGTAGATTCTGTAATGAATGGAGGAAATTATATTTACAAAAAAACTAATAGAACAAGTGCAGAACATTAATCTCAAATATTTGGTAGAAACTATAGTTACAGAAGTATTGAAAGAATTAAAGAAGAGAGGAATTGATATTTTACATGAAATTAATATTAATGTTGAAATATCAAACAAAAAATTTTATGAAATAAATATGAGCGAATATAAAACACCTATATTAACAGAAAGAATGTTGATGATGATAGATTCAACAATCTCAGAAATTTTAATTCCAGCAGGAACAGTAATTACACATGGTGCAAGAGAAATTATTAAAAAAAGGAATTTGAAAATTAATTACAAACAATAATAAAAAAGGAGATAAACATGGCTAAAGGTTCAGCATTAGGTTTTGTTGAAACACGAGGTAACACAGGTGCAGTTCAAGCAATTGATGCAATGATAAAGGCAGCAAATGTTGAATTTGTTAAGCGTGTTGAAATCGGTGGTGCTTATGTAACAGCTTTAGTAAGAGGAGAAGTTGGAGCCGTTCGCGCTTCAGTTGAAGCAGGAGCAGAAGCCGCAGCAAGAGTTGGTGAACTTGTCTGCACAAACATAATTCCATCGGCTCACGAAGAAGTTTTTGAATTATTAAATTTAACTAAATAGGGAAATCATATGATTGAAGCATTAGGAATAATTGAAACACTTGGCTTTACTGCTGGAATACAGGCAGCCGATGCCGCTGTTAAATCAGCAAATGTAAAACTTGGCAAATGGATAAAAGTCGGAGGCGGTAGAGTAAGCATCATTATTCGTGGTGATGTCGCAGCTGTAAAGGCTGCAGTTGAAGCTGGCACTCAAGCTGCATCAAGCATTGGAACTGTTTTATCAGAAATTATTATTCCAAGACCCTCAGAAAAGCTGATTAATAAATTTCCAATTGAACCAATTAAAAAAGAAACAAATAAATAATTGGAGATAATTTTGGATAATAAGAATTTACAATTAAAAGAATTGGTGGAAAGAGTTGTCGAGAAAGTTTTGTCTCAAGCCCTCTCCGAAAATCTTTTGAAAGTTGAAGAAGGAGATTGGGGAGTTTTTAATGATATGAACGATGCAATTAATGCCGCATACGAAGCATTTTTACAGTTTAAAGAAAGAAGTATTCAATGCAGAAAAAAATTTATTGATGCAGTGCGTCAGATGGCACTTGACAATAAAGAAGAATTAGCAGAAATGACAGTTAAAGAAACAGGAATGGGCAGAGTAGACCATAAAATTGCAAAATTCATAAATGCTGCAAATTACAGCCCTGGTATTGAATACTTACAGCCTCATGCATGGTCTGGCAAAAATGGCTTAGCAATTGATGAATATGCACCTTTTGGAGTAATTGGAAATATTTCACCAAGCACTCATCCTGGACCCACAATTATTAATAATATTATAATCCAGCTTGCAGGTGGAAATACAATTGTATTTAATCCTCATCCATCTGCAAAAAGAGTGAGTGCAAAAGTAATTCAGCTTGCAAATAAATATATGTATGATGCAGGAGCACCAAAGAATTTGGTCACTTGTGTAGCTGAACCAACATTAGAAACTGCCAAAACACTTTTCGGTCATGATAAAGTTGAACTTTTATCTGTTACGGGTGGTCCTCAAGTAGTTGAATTAGCTTTAAGCTATCCTAAAAAAGTTATTGCAGCAGGTCCAGGAAATCCACCTGTTTTAGTTGATGAAACTGCAGATTTAAATCTTGCAGCCAAAGAAATTACAATGAGTGCAAGTTTTGACAATAATATTTTATGTATTGCAGAAAAAGAAATTTTTGTTGTCAATAGTGTTTTTGAAAATTTTATGAAAGAAATGGAAAAAGCTGGGAATTATCGATTATCAACCGAAGAAATGAATAAACTTGCCGAAAAAGCTTTAGAATTATCAGGAAAGCATTGGATAATCAAAAGAGATTTTGCAGGAAAAAGTGCAAAATATCTTGCTAATGCAATTGGATTAAATATTCCCGAAAATGTTCCTCTGCTTTTTGGAGAAGTAGATAAAAATCATCCATGGGTTGTAGCTGAACAAATGACTTGCTGTATTCCAGTAGTTCGTGTTCATGATTTTGAAGATGGACTGCAGGCAGCTTTGAAAGCTGAACACGGCTTTAAACACACAGCAAGCATCTTTTCAAAAGATATTGATAGAGTTACAAAATTTACCAGAATACTCGATTGCGATGTTCATGTTATAAATGGAGGCACACTCAGAGGAAATGGCGGTGAATTAGGGGAAGGTTATTTTTCGCATACTATTGCTACTCCAACTGGAGAAGGAATTTGTACACCTTTACATTTTGTCAGAAAACGTAGAATCATGACTCATAAAGCATATAGATTTGTTTAATTCGTAAATTATAAATGAGGTACATAAAATGTCAGTAAAAAATGCAATAGGAATTTTAGAAACAAAAGGATTTGCACCTTTAATTTATGGAGCAGATGCTGCTGTAAAAGCAGCTAATGTAGAAGTTGTTGAATGGAGACAAGTAGGTAGTGGTTATGTCTCCTTTGTAATTGAAGGCGATGTGGCTGCTGTTAAAGCTGCTATGGATGCAGCAGTAGATTCCGCTTCACGAGTCGGTGAAGTAATTTCACAACTTGTAATTCCAAGACCAGTTGATGAATTAGAAGCATCATTTAATCGTATTAAATAAAAATGATATTTGCTAAAGTAATTGGAAATATTGTTTCAACTCAAAAAGACCCTAAGCTTCAGGGGAAGAAATTAATGCTTTGTAAGGAAGTAAATCATAAAGGTGAATTTTTAAAATCTTATCATGTTGCTATTGATGCCGTTCAGGCAGGGGAAGGAGATTTTGTACTTTTAACATATGGTTCTTCAGCTCGAATGACTGATGTAACGAAAGATACTCCAGTCGATGCAGTTATTGTAGCAATTATTGATAACATTGAAATTACCCATAATCTGTTTAATACTTTATGAGATTAGGAATTGTTATCGGTAAAACATGGGCAACAAAAAAAGTTAAGGAACTTGAAGGTTGTCAATTGTTTATTTTACAGCCAATAACTTCCAATGGCAATATTGATGGGACACCAATTGTTGCAGCAGATCCGGAGAATATAGCTGCTTCGGGTGATGTTGTAGTTTATGTTACAAGCACAGATGCTTCTCAAGCTTTCAAAAGTGGCTATGCTCCTGTTAATGCAAGTATAGTTCAAAGAGTGGAGATTATTGAATAATGTATCTTGCAAAAGTAATTAAAAGAGTAGTCTCGGTTGTAAAGCACGATGCATACTACGGCAAAAAAGTTTATGTGATTAAACCTGTTTTACCAAATGGAGAAGAAATAAACACAGAGCATGTTGCTGTAGATTATGTTGGTGCAGGCATTGGAGATATTGTTGTTTGTGGAGGAGCTCCAGGTGTGGCACAAACTGTATTTGGTTTAGAACGAGCACCAATTAGAACTCTGATAATTGCAATAGTTGATAAAATTAATTATATAGAAATGTAATCATTTGAATAATCAAGCATATTGAGAAAATAAATTTTTTTCTATTATTAATTTACAATTAATGAAAAATAATAAAGGTAATAATAATGATTAGTGAATGGGAACTTAGAAAACAAATTGTAGAAATTGGCAAAAGAATTTGGTTGAGAGGCTACGTTGCCGCTAATGATGGCAATATTACAGTTTTATTAAATGATGATGAGGTATTGACAACTCCAACTGGAGTTAGTAAAGGTTTTATGACAACCGACATGATTATTAAATGCGATAGGCAAGGCAACGTTATTACAAAGAATTCAAAATATCGACCATCAAGCGAATTGAAGATGCATCTCGAAGTTTATAAAGAAAGACCAGATGTTAAATCAGTTGTTCATGCTCACCCAACTTATGCAACAAGTTTTGCAGTAGCAGGAATTCCCCTTGATAAATGTGTCCTTCCAGAAGCAATAATTGTAATTGGTGCTGTTCCAATTGCACCTTATGGATTACCATCAACTTCAGAAATTCCCGATAGGATTCGACCATATATAAAAAATTCTGATGCAATATTACTTGAAAACCATGGTGCATTAACTCTGGGTAGCGACCTCTTTAATGCTTATTATAAAATGGAAACACTTGAACATACTGCAAGTATTGTCTGGAAAGCAATTCAATTAGGAAATCTTAATGTCCTTCCTCCTGCAGAAAGGGACCGTCTTTTACAATTAAGAGAGAAATTTAATTTGCCAGGGCGCGTTACTGCTTGTAGTACCGAGAATTATAATTTTTCAGAAAATAATATTAAATCAAGTGAAATTGATGAACAATTGGTTCAAAAAATTGCTGAGCAGGTATTAAGTAATCTAAAAAATAAATTAAAATAAAAATGAAAATATTAATCGCTAATCCTGGCAGCACTTCATATAAGTGCAAACTTTATGATGCTGATAACATGGATATTTTATTTCAAGCTGCTGTTGAAAAAATAGGCCACGATGATGGAACTGTTAAATATTTTTTTAGAGATGAAGAAGAAAAAATTAAAAAACTTCCAATCAAAGATTATCATTCTGCTGTTAATCTTACCTTAGAAATATTAAAAGAAAAAAATCTTTTGAAAGATATTTCTGCTGTGGGTTTCAAAACTGTTCACGCAAAAGGAGTAACAGGTTGCGTCGAATTAAATGATTCTGTGATTGAATCAATGAAAGAGTATCGTCTGCTGGCTCCAGTTCATACAGATGTTTATTTAACTGCTATTTCTATTTTCAAAGAGTTACTTAGCTCAGTTCCTTTGATAGGATTATTCGAAACACATTTTCACGTTAATATTCCTCCAGAAGCTTACATTTATGGAATCCCTTATGAATATTATGAAAAACATGGCATAAGAAAATATGGATTTCATGGTGCATCTCATCGATATATTTCAATTCGTGCAAAAGAATTATTTAATGCAAATAAAATTATTTCATGTCATCTTGGAGGAAGCTCTTCTGTTTGTGCGATTAAAGATGGAATTTCTGTTGATACTTCAATGGGTATGAGTCCTCAAAGTGGTTTATTAAATGCAAAACGTGTAGGTGACTTTGACGCTTATGCACTTTTATATCTTATGCATAAAGAAAATCTTTCAATTAATGATGCAGTTGAAATTTTGATGTCGAAAGGAGGACTTTATGGAATCTCTGGAATTAATACCGGCGACTTAAGAGATATTGAAGCTGAAATGGAAAAAGGAAATTATCGCGCTAAACTTGCTTTCGATTCTTTTGTTTATGGTGTTAAAAGATATATCGGAGAATATCTTGCAATTCTAAATGGAGCAGACTGCATTGTATTTACAGGCGGTGCGGGACAAAATAGCATATCATTGAGAAGAAAAATAACAGAGAATATGGAAAACCTTGGAATTATAGTTGATGAAGAAAAAAATCGTTCTAATCTAAAAGAAGGATTGATTTCAAGTGATAATTCTAAGATAAAAGTTGCTGTTATTCCAACAAATGAAGAATTTATTGTTGCTTCTGAAGTAAAAAATTATCTCTTAAAAAAATCAAGTTAATAAAGAATAGTCAGTCTATTGATGTGAATTCAATAAACGATTTATTAGAATAAAATGAATGAAATATTAAAGCAGGCATTACTGGAAAAGTTTGTAACAAGAGCACAAAATGTGTGGGCTAAAATTCAAGTAGTGCATAAAGATTCAGATTCTCTGAATTTATTATTAGAAAATCTTACTGCTGATGAAAATCAAATTCTTTTTATCCCACCTCGGAATTTTGAATCCAATTTGTTTGAAAAATTTTTATCTAATGAAAAAGTAATTGTTAATCCAAATAAAGAACAATTGAAAAATATTAGAACAGGCATTACTGCTGCCTCTTATGGAATTGCATCAACTGGTTCTGTAGTAATTTCAATAACAAATGATTTAATAGTTTATTTAAGCATGCTTGTGAAAAAACATATTGTTATACTCGATAGCAAAAACATTTTATATAAACCACGCGATTTATTTAACAAAAATTTGGATCTTAGTAGAAGTTTCACAATAATAACAGGACCAAGTGCTACTGCGGATATGGGACCTTTGGTTAGAGGCGTTCATGGACCTGGTGAATTGTTTATTATTGTCCTTGGAGATTAAAATGAGCAAAGATATAATACATCCAAAAGAATTTGCTAATAAATCATCAAAGAAAAATTTGTTTAAGGCTATTGATTATGCATTGAAGTATGAAAGTAAATCAATTAGATTAAATACAAGAACATTTAATGAGGGTCGTTACAAAGCAATCAAACAAATTGAAGATTATGAAACTTTAAAAACTAAAGCGAGAGAAATAAAAGAAAAATCTATAAATGATTTACCAGAGTTAATTAAGAGATTAACACATACTATCGAATCAAGAGGAGGTCATGTATTTTATGCTAAGGATAAAAATGATGCTGTAAATTTTATTAGAAAAATTTGTAAACAGAATGAAGCTAAGCTGATAGTAAAATCAAAATCAATTACATCCGAAGAAATTAATTTGAATCATGCACTCGAAAAAGATAATATTGAAGTTGTAGAAACAGATTTAGCAGAATTTATTCTTCAATTATCTAAAGAACAGCCTTCTCATATAGTTGCACCTGCAATTCATAGAAGCAGGGAAAGCATATCAAAATTATTCAAAGAAAATTTTATAACTTCTAATCCACTTGAAACCGGAGAACAGCTTACTGAATTTGCAAGCGCTACACTTAGACAAAAATTTCTTGGTGCAGATATCGGGATTACCGGTGCAAATCTTATATCAGCAGAAGAAGGAGCAATTTTATTAGTTGAAAGTGAAGGTAATATTAGACTAACCACTCATCTTCCTGCAATTCATATTGCCATAGTAGGAATAGAAAAAATTATTCCATCAAAAAAAGATTTTGGAATTTTTATTGAACTTCTTGCAGCAAGTGCTACAGGACAACCACTTACATCATACACAAATATTTTAGAACCTCCCTTAGATTTACCAGTATTAAATTTTAATAACAGAACAGATAAGGAAAGAAAATTCTATCTCGTTTTACTGGATAATGGACGCATGAAAATGAGAGATGATTTTGAATTAAAAGAAGCTCTCTATTGCATTCGTTGCAGTGCGTGTATGAATGTTTGTGCTAATTTTCAAACTGTAGGTGGACATGCATTTGGAGGTGAATGTTATACTGGGGGCATTGGTGCAAGCTGGACTGTAGGTACTACAGGCAAACTCGAAAATGGAAAATTTGCTGAACTTTGTACAGGTTGTTCTAGATGCGTTCCAAATTGTCCCGTTAAAATTGACATACCCAAATTAAATACTATAATAAAGGACAGACTTAACAAAAAAAATTTTCCTTCACTTCAAAAATATTTCTTTGCTTATTTTGATTTGTTTGCAAGAATTGCTTCATTCATCACTTCTGCTGTTAATTCATTCATGAAATTTTATCCTTCAAAAATATTAATGGAAAAATTATTTAGCATTGAGAAAGAAAGAAAGATACCAGAGTTTACAAAGAAAACATTTACACAATTATATAAACAAAGAAAAGTATCAGCTTCTTTTATTGATAATCCGAAATTAAATTCAATAAAACTTATAATCTTTTCTGATATTTATACGAACTATAATAATTCTCATATTGGAATCAATGCAGTTGAACTGTTGGAAAAATTAGGTTTCAAAATAAATATAAGTAAAGTATTTGATGATGGAAGAGCTTCACTTTCTCAGGGAATAATTAAAAGTTCTGCAAAAAAAGCAAAATCAACATCTCAATATCTAAAACAATTAATTGACGAAGGATATGATATTCTATTTTTAGAACCAAGTGTGTTGGCAATGATACGCTATGATTATCAAAAACTAATTGATGGTAATTTGTTTAGTTATATAAAAGAAAAATGTTATGATATATTTGAATACTTATTGATGATGATGGATAACGGAAATATAGAATTAGAAGAAATTAAAAAGAGAATGATATTCGAGAATAAAAAAATATTTTATCATGCACATTGTCAATTAAAATCAATCGGATTAGGTGATGTTGTTCCAGAATTTTTCAGTCGTTTGGGTTTGCAGGTAGTTACCTCATCGCAAGAATGTTGTGGTATGGCGGGAAGTTTTGGTTATAAAAAACATTTTTATGAAATCAGCAAGAGCATAGGAGAACAGTTAATAGAAGAAATTAAATTATTTGATAAAGGGGAAGATAAATTAGTAATATTAGCAAGTGGGACATCATGTCGAGAGCAGATAAATGGATTTATTAAAATACCTGTGACTGCCTATCATCCTGTTGAATATTTAAATCGATTAATAAAATAGCAGTAAAGAGAAATTACTTTACGAAAAAAATATTCTGGTTAAAAAAATTAACTTGACTAAAATTATTTTTATTTTTATGTTGAAAACGATTTCGAAAAGCATTAAGAATGAATAATAGAGCAACTTTTAAAGCTCTATTTTTGATGCAAAATAACTTAAAGGTTTTCGATAACCTTTTCTGATTTAGGGTGATTTATGGTTGCGATTCTGGTGAAAAAATTGAAAATGTGACTGACGTGGCGGAGCTGTATCTAAACTTAATAATTTTTATTTTTGTATTAAAAATTATAATTAAATTCATTCAACAACAAAATCATAAAGAAAATTGTGGATAGAAAACATAGAAGAAATAAAGTTACATTAAAAGATATTGCACGTGAATTATCTCTTACACCTGCAACAGTTTCTAAAGCTCTTCGTGATTCAACAGACATTTCAGAAAAGACCAAACAACTTGTAAAAGAAAAATGTAAAGAAATGAAATATAGACCCAATATTCTTGCAAGGTCTCTAATTACAAACAGAAGCAAAATATTGGGAGTATTAATTCCTGATTTACGTATTTCTTTTTTCTCTGAAGCTGTAAGAGGAATGTACGAAGAAGCAAGTAATAAGGGTTATGAATGCATTTTAATGGTTCACGATGAAGATATTCATAAGGAGAGAAAGAAGATTGAATTCTTATCAGATATCGGCGTTGATGGCATTTTACTAAATGCTGCAGGTGGAAATGAAAATTTATCTTTATATAAAAGTCTTGATGACGAAGGAATAAAAATTGTCTGCTGGGATAGAAAACTAAATAAATTACCTTTCACAACGGTTAAAATTGATGACGTAGATGCCTCTTTTGCACTAACATCAAAAATGATTAAAGAAGGAAGAAGAAATATTTTGTTCTTAGGACCCAATACATTAATTCCAGTTTGTAAAGATAGATTCCAGGGATATAAAAAAGCATTAAAAAAATTTGGAATTAAATTCAATCCTAAACTGGTATTGGAAACCTTTAGAAGCGTTGAAGACAGCTATAATAAAATGTCGGCCTTGCTTGATTCAAAGATAAAAATTGATGCTGTAATCAGTATTGGTGGTTTGATTACTTATGGTGCAGGTAAAGCAATCCTTGATAAAAAACTTTCTATACCTGATAATATATTATTAGGTGAATTTGGTGATAATACAATTGTGGCTCGTCTTGGTGTTCCTTATTATACTGTTGACCAGAATCCATACATAATTGGTAAAACAGCTACAGATATATTGATTGATATGCTTGATAATAAAAAAGATTACAAAGATTTTGATGATGTTACAATTCAGTACAAAATTGTTGAAAGATAAAGTCAATCATTTATTAATCCCTCCTCAATTTGAATAATAACTTAATTGAAATAATAGAGAACATTAAAATAAATTTATAATATACTCAATCCATTAGATTATATTAATCAATTATAGATTTTTATTTCAAAAGTTATCCCTTTCAATCTAATTAATAATCACATCAATTATACATAAATTATTTTCTCTAATAATCACAGGTTAATTTATGGAAGAAAAAAAATTTATCGCTTTTGATTTGGGAGCTGAAAGTGGACGATGTTTTGTTGGATTACTTGATAAACAAAAAGTAATTCTTCATGAAGTACATCGTTTCAGCACTCCATCAATTAAATATGATTATGGATTTCACTGGGATATCTTAGCTATTTACGAAGAAATTGTAGAAGGATTAAAAAAAGCAAGTAAAAATTTTGGGAGTAATTTTGAAGGTATTGGAATTGATACTTGGGGAGTAGATTATGTTCTCTTAGATGCTGATAATAGAATTTTAGGTTATCCATATCATTACCGTGATGACCGCACTGATAATATTATGGAAGAAGCTTTTAATATTGTGCCTAAGAAAGAAATTTATAATCGAGCTGGCATTCAGTTCATGCAGATTAATACTTTATTCCAATTACTATCCGAGAAAAAAAGAAAATTAAATTTACTGAGTATTGCAGATAAGATTTTGTTCATCCCCGATTTTCTGAACTTTTTGCTTTCAGGTAAAAAATTTGCAGAATACACAATTGCATCTACATCGAGTTTAATTGACCCAATTAAAAGAGATTGGTCGTGGGATTTAATCAATTCTTTTGGTTTTAATCGAAAAATATTTCCTCCTATAGTTGAACCCGGGACTATTTTAGGAACTTTGCTTCCATCAATTGCTCAAGCATCAGAATTAAAAAATAATATTCCAGTAATTGCAACAGCATGTCATGATACTGCTTCCGCAGTTGCTGCAGTTCCTTCTTTCGAAAATGATTGGGCTTTTTTGAGTTCAGGCACATGGTCTTTGATGGGAATAGAATTAGACCATCCAATATTAACTGAAGAAGCATTAGAAAATAATTTTACAAATGAAGGTGGATTTGATAACACTATTCGTTTTCTTAAAAATATTATTGGATTATGGCCTCTGCAGGAATGTAAAAGACACTGGTCTGAAAAAACTGATAATCAATTTAGTTATTCAGAATTAATATCATTGGCTATTCAAAATGGTTCAGCAAATTCATGGGTTGATTTAAATGATGCTCGTTTTCTTAAAGCAGGTGATATGCCTGTAAAAGTAATGAACTATTTGGAAGAAACTGGACAAGAATATAATTCTGATATAGGTTTTATTACAAGAGTTATAATTGAAAGTCTTGCTTTTTGTTACAGAGATACTCTTAGAAAATTAGAAACAGTTATAAGGAAAAAAATTAAAAGATTACATATTGTAGGCGGGGGCATTCAGAATGAGCTTCTTAATCAACTAACATCGGATTCGACTGGATGCGAAGTTATTGCTGGTCCTGTTGAAGCAGCTGTTTTAGGCAATATTGGTGTTCAGGCAATTTCTAAAGGGATAGTTAAAAATATTTCTGAGTGGCGTGAAATTATTGCCAACTCTTTCGAGTTAAAAAAATATTACCCGCAGGATAGTAACTACTTTAATGATTGTGAAATACATTATAGAAAAATTTCTAAACAAGCAGTTTGAAAGCTAAATTGTGTCCGTTTTTATTAAACATAAACTCAATCAGTTAAAACTTTCTCAAGTAAAAACTACCAAAGCTGAATATTGCAAAAAAGGAATTTAACATAATGAGCAAAGCAAGGTATTCAAACTTGTAATTGCAAAGATTAATAATGGGACTAATCATTTTACTTAGCTCATCAGCTTATCAGCTACAAGAAAGAATAATATCATATGAACAGTAACAATTTATTCTTAAAAACATGACCTTTTCAATCATTTTGTTATGACCTATTAGAACAATCACGAACAATAATTTAATAAACAAATCTCCAATTAAAAAAGGAGTGAGACATGAAGATAGTTAGACCAATTTTTATGTTTTTACTTTTATTTGCTGTGGGATTAAATATCATAGAAGCACAGGGTTCGGGCAGAATTAAAGGAAAAGTTACAGATAAAACTACAGGTGAACCTCTGCCTGGCGCAAATGTAATGCTTGAAGGAACAGGTATAGGAGATGCTGCTGCGTACGATGGCAGCTATTTAATTCGTAGCGTGCCGGCTGGAAATTATAATCTAATTGTAAAATATCTCGGTTATAAAGACCAGAGAATTCCTGTAACAGTTAAAGCAGGAATGACCGTAGAAATTAATGTTGAATTAGAATATGTAGCAATAGAAACTGGCGAGGTAATAATAACTGCACAAGCCGAAGGACAAATTGAAGCAATTAATCAGCAGTTATCTTCTACTACAATTAAAAATATTGTTTCATCAGACCGAATTAAAGATATCCCAGATGTAAATGCTGCTGAGTCTGTAGCAAGACTTCCAGGCATTTCATTAATAAGAAGTGGGGGAGAAGGACAAAAAGTTACCATTCGTGGTCTTTCACCTCAATATAATGTTATGATGGTTAATGGTGTTCGATTGCAATCTACAGACCGTGACAACAGAAGTGTTGATTTAAATATGATTGCTCCAAACATCCTTTCTGGTATTGAAGTTACAAAGGTATTAACAGCAGACATGGATGCTGATGCTGTAGGTGGTTCTGTTAATCTTAGAATAAGCAAAGCAAGAGAAGGATTACATAGCAATTTTACAGTTCAAGATGGATATGCATCATTAGCAAATACAAAACCATTTGGCAATTATAGATTAACAGGACTTGCAAGCAACCGCTTTTTTGATGATAAGTTAGGAGTGCAGGTATCAGTTTATATAGATAAGTTCAATAGAAATTCTGATGAACTAACAGCATCTTATACAACTAATGAAGAAGAAATAAAAGTTAAAGGTTACATACCAACATATCTTTCTACTGTTACAATAAGTGATAAGGTTACGGATAGAAAGAGAATAGGTGGAAGCCTTGTTTTAGATTATCAATTATCAAAAGGTTCATTAATATTGAATAATTTTATTGGCAGCTTAAATGAACATCAAATTGAACAGCAAAATTATTTTTCTACAGATTATGATTGGAGAGGTTTTGCAGTAGAAAGAGAATTTACCAATACTGTCATAAGCAATGCACTACAAGGTGAATTTGAATTTGCAAACATTAATATGGATTTTTCTCTTTCCAATTCATTTACAATTCAACGTAACCCAGGTGATTTAAGAATGGATGTCAGAACAAGGTCTGGCGGCGTACAGGGATGGACAAGTCCAGTGACTAACCAAAAAAATATGTCCCCAAGTGATTTTCTTAATTCTGTAACTGTTCTTCAAAAAGATAAAATAATTACAAATACTTCTACTCTAAAGCGAGATGTTGATGAATCTGCTCAGGCTGCTGTATTAAATTTCAAATTACCTTATACAATTACAAAATATATTTCTGGTAATTTAAAACTTGGCGGTAAATATGAGCGCAATACAAGAAAGAATGATGAAACTCAGTGGTATATTGATACAGACAGAGGCGGGCTTGCAGGCAATTTTAATACTTTGTTGAGAGATTCAATATGGACAGATTTAGGTATAGAAAAGAAGGACAATGGCTTAAGAGCTGAATTATTTGCAGACCCAGGTTATGATGTAGGTAATTTCCTTTCTGGTCATGAAGGTATTAGTGGGGATATATTTTTCAATAAAATTTCTATCTGGAAAATGCATCACATGGAAGAATTAGCTAAACAATATGGCTATTATCTTCCATCCCCATTAGAATCAACTCAGTATGATTATAACTACACAAGAGACTTTGGTGCATTCTACATTATGACGGAATTAAATATTGGTAAATATGTTACTTTTTTACCAGGTTTACGTTTTGAAAGATTTAGTTTTGATTACGAAGCAGATTCTACTTATGTATTTGGTAGATTAACTACACCAGGCGAATATTATTATGACCATAAGAAAGTTCATTGGGATTCAACAAAAGGAGAAACATGGTTCCCACAAATAGTATTGAGAATAAAACCAACTAGTTGGCTTGATTTCCGTTTAGCAAGCACCAAGAGCATTATTTATCCTGATTACCGCGCTGTTTCTCCATTTTTATATGTAGACACTTATAGTGCTCCAACACTAAGATTAGGAAATCCTTATTTAAAACCTGCAGTAACTCAGAATTATGATTTGTACGCATCCGTCTATGAACATCATATTGGTCTATTTACAGCAGGATTCTTTTATAAAGAGATTAATAATTTGATTGTTCCTATTCAATATTATACTAAAGATGCTTCTAAAATTCATTACAGATATAAATTGACACAAGCAGATTACACTACAATAAATACATGGACTAACTTAGAAGAAACTTCTTATGTAAGAGGAATTGAATTAGACTGGCAAACTCACTTCTGGTATTTGCCTTCATTTTTAAAAGGTTTGGTATTTAATATTAATTACACACACATTAATTCTGTAACACGTTATCCGTATTTTAAGAGTGTTGCTACGGGAACTGGTGTATTTAAGAAATATAAATATATCGATACAACAAGAACAGGTAGATTAGTAAATCAGCCAAATGATATATTGAATTTAACTATTGGATATGATATTGGTGATTTTTCAGCAAGATTGTCGTTCTTGTATCAAGATAATGTATTGCGAAGTGCACATCCAGTTTATCAAGAACTTGATTCTTATACTGCAGCATATTACAGATGGGATTTTACAGCTTATCAAAAATTACCATGGATTAAGGGACTTCAAATATATTTGAACATCAATAATATAACTAACACACCCGACCGTCAATTCGTGAGCACTTTAGAAAAATTATCTGGAGTAGAATATTATGGAACTACTGCAGATTTAGGAATTCGTTATTCATTTTAACTTATTAATTCATTGAAGGAGGTGATGTAACAATTAAAATTCTGAAATAGTGTCATACCTTTTTATATCCAATCAAATAATTAATTAAAATCAAACTCAAAAAAAGGAGGGACCAATGAAGAAATATGCATTACTTTTAGTTTTATTGTTGATAGTATCGCCTTTTGTATTTGCTCAGGAAATGGTACTTGATCCAGATAAGTATGTAAATGCACAAATTGCTGCCGATACACTGCCAAATGGAGCAAGAGCTCATAAGGTTTATAAGGTAGAAAGCGGCAAATTCTATGCATTTGATGGTTCTCTGGAAGTTAACTTTGACCTTGTAATTGAAGGTCCTTACAACGGTTGGATTATGAATGACCCCAATCCACCAGTCTTTTTGCAAACTCCAGGAGCTGATGGTAGAGCAAGAGATATGTTTAACTTAAGAGCAGGAGGCAGTATAGTATTAAAGAACATTCTTTTAAGTGGTCTTCATGGTAATGATGTCAATATCTCATCTTTTGTTCGTAATTATGGTGGTTATAAAATTGTTTGGGATAATTGTGCTTTTACTGATTATGTTGACCATTGCACAAGAAGTACAGCTCCAACAGAAGAAATAACAATTACAAATTGTGTTTTTATTAATGGTGTGAGAAGAAGCAGTTCACCTTTCGGTGGTATGCCGTTTAGACTCGATGCTGCTTGCAAAAAGCTTACTTTTGAAAACAATACTTCTGTGAATATGGCAAGAGAATTTGGAAATGGTGGTAACTTTTTTACATCAACAATGTATGTGCTGCACAATACATATGTAAACCAACAAATAAATGCTCATGAACTTCACTGGTATGAAGCAATACAGGCAAATAATATTTTTTATAACTGGAGCTGGCGCGGTCGAATGCCAAATACAAATGGCTACGAAACTTATTTCACAACATGGGAATATTTTACAGATGTTAAAGAAAAACTGGATTCAATTTCGTTGTATCATGGATTTAATGCAATGTATTTAGACCCAAGATTTTTGCAATATTATAAAACAGAATTTGCTGATACATTAAAACAATGTTTATTGTGGAATGCTTATGTTGACTCAACAATCTTGGCAGATAATAACTTCAGAATCGGTAAAAATTATTGGCAAATTGACCCCAAATTTGTAAATCCTCCTAATAACATCGACAGCATGCTTGCATGGTTAAAATTCCATTGGCTTAAAATAGGAACTTTCCCAGATTGGCGTATTGAACCCCCAGTAACTTATAATGCTGAAGGTTTGCCAGTTCTCAATTGGCCTCCTAAGTTCAATTTGAAATACACTAATGATACTTTATTGACTGGTGGTACTGATGGATTGCCACTTGGCGACCTTAACTGGTTCCCTGATAAAAAAGCTATCTACCTTGCTAACAGAGATAAATATATTGCTGCATTGAGAGATTCAATGACAAATGCAAAGTATGTATATATTCCAGGAGATAGTGCTTCAGCACTAATTACATGGAGAAATTATACATCAGTTGAAACTTATAGCACATCAATTCCAAATGAATACTACTTAACAAATAACTATCCAAATCCTTTCAATCCATCTACTAAATTTGAATTTGGTTTGCCTGAGCAGTCAAAAGTTACAATTACTATTTACAATATTTTAGGCCAAAAAGTATTTGAACTAAAAGATAAAGATTTGCCTGCTGGTGTTCATACATTTAACTTCAATGCATATAATCTGAGCAGTGGTGTTTACATCTACAATATTAATGCTATTGGAGTTCATGGCAAGAATTATGTTGCTTCTAAAAAAATGATTTTAACGAAATAATATTTTTTGTGTTGAGTGGTCAACCAATCTATTTAATTTGGTTGACCACTTTTTTATTTTTTAAGAAAATTATAAAAAACAAATTTGATAAATCATGATAAAACGAAATATCTATCTCATAATTTTATTATCAATTTTGATGAGCATAAGTATTAACGCTCAAAAATTTATTCCTCTCTGGAATAATAATATGCCAAACAGCAGAGGAATAGAAATCAAAGACAGCATAGCAAATGAACGCATTTATAGAGTAAGTAAACCTGGAATTTATGAATTCAAAACCCCAGATTCTCAAAATAAAAGAGCTGCTGTTCTTATAATTCCTGGTGGAGGATATGTAAGATTAGCTTATGAAGTTGGTGGATTTCAACTTGCAAAATGGCTTAATACTTTGGGAATTAATGCATTTGTCTTAATTCACAGACTTCCACAATCACCTGATGTTATTGAAAGTTATAAAGCGCCGTTGCAAGATGCACAAAGAGCTATGAGATATATTCGTGCTCATGCAAATGAATATGGTATTGATACAAATAAAATTGGTGTAATGGGTGGTTCAGCTGGAGGACATTTAGCTGCATGTCTTTCTACAATTAAAGATGATTGGTCAAAGGTAAATGATTCGCTTGATGTTTATCCCTTCAAACCAAATTTTACTATTTTAATTTCTCCTGTAATTACAATGGAATTACCATATGTCCACAAAGGGAGCAGAGATAATTTATTGGGAGAAAATCCATCTGAATTTTTAGTTAAAAAATTTTCATGCGAACAGCAGGTTGATTCAACTACACCGCCTGCTTTTATTGTTCATGCAATGGATGATAACGGGGTAAATTGCATGAACAGCATTTTTTATTTCACAGCATTAAAGAAAAATGGAAAAGAAAATAAATCATCTCTTCATATTTATGCTGGTGGTAAACATAACATTGGTTTGAGATATAATCCTATCTCTACAAACACTTGGAGTGAGTTAGCTGAATTGTGGCTAAAAGAAATTTCAATTTTACCTTAAATATTTTTCAAATGATGATAAATTCTATCTCTTCTGAATTAATTTGCATCCACTTTTATTTTGAAAATCATTTAAAATCTTTTCATAAATATCTTTAGAGGGAAATATCATGAAGCGAGCAATGATATTATTGATGGTTATCATTGTTCTAATTGTGAATAAAAGTTTGGCTCAAATTCAACAATTGGAAAAATTAAACAGAGGTTTAATTGCAGTTCCAGCAAAAGATAAAGGAATTTTCTTGAGCTGGAGGCTGCTTGCTTCTGATTCTGCTGATGTAAAATTTAATATCTACCGTAATCATGTTAAAATAAATAATGAACCAATTTTTAGTTCAACAAATTTTGTTGATACTGCAGGAACATTAAATGATAAGTATTTTGTTGTCCCAATTGTTAATGGTATTGAACAAGAAGCATCAAATGAAATTACACCATGGAGCCAGATTTATAAAACAATTCCTTTGCAAAGACCAGCAGGTGGACAAACACCTGATGGAGTTAGTTATACTTATAGTCCAAATGATGCAAGTGTAGCAGATTTAGATGGTGATGGTGAATATGAAATTGTACTTAAATGGGACCCATCGAATTCAAAAGATAATTCACAAAGTGGTTATACAGGAAATGTCTATCTTGATGGTTTGGAATTGGATGGAACATTAATGTGGCGTATTGACCTTGGCAAAAATATTAGAGCAGGTGCGCATTACACACAATTTATGGTTTATGATTTAGATGGAGATGGCAAAGCAGAAGTAGCATGTAAAACAGCAGATGGAACAATCGATGGTAAAGGTAATGTCATTGGTGATGCTAATGCCGATTATAGGAATTCAAGTGGATACATACTATCAGGACCTGAATATTTTACAATCTTTGACGGCAAAACTGGTGAAGCTTTAGCTACAAAAGATTATTTACCTCCACGTGGAAATGTTAGTTCATGGGGTGATTCATATGGAAATAGAGTCGACCGTTTTCTTGCTTGTGTTGCCTATCTTGATGGCGTGCATCCGAGCGTAGTTATGTGCCGCGGTTATTATACAAGAACAGTTCTCGTTGCATGGGATTGGAGAAATAATCAACTTCAAACAAGATGGATTTTTGATACGAATAATGGATATCCTGATTATGTTGGACAGGGGAATCATAATTTGAGTGTAGCGGATCTTGATGGTGATGGAAAAGATGAAATAATTTATGGTGCAATGGCTGTTGATGATGATGGCACTGGTCTATGGAATTCAAAATTGGGCCATGGCGATGCTTTGCATGTTTCTGATATTGACCCTGAACACCCAGGTTTAGAAATATGGGGCATTCATGAAAATGCAGCTGTAGGTTCTGCACTTCTTGATGGAAAAACTGGCAAAGTTATTTGGGGTACAGGTCCAGGTGATGTTGGTAGAGGTGTTGCTGCTAATCTTCTTGATTCGTACGAAGGTATGGAATGCTGGGGTGGAACCGATGGTTTGCGAAGTGCCAAAAATGTTAAAGTTGGTCCAAATCCTCCTTCTTCTAATTTTGTTATCTGGTGGGATGATGACCTCGAACGCGAGTTGCTTGATAATATTAACATTCGAAAATATGATGGTAGCACAAATCCAATCTTATTATTAGCTGAAGGATGTGCATCTAATAATGGAACTAAAGCAACTCCCTGCTTGCAAGCTGATTTATTTGGTGACTGGAGAGAGGAAGTTATTTGGCGAACAAGTGATAACTCTGCACTCAGAATTTATACTACAAATATTCCAACAACATATCGCTTAGTTACTTTTATGCATGATAGACAATATCGACTTGCAATTGCATGGCAAAATGTTGGATATAATCAGCCACCTCATCCAAGCTTTTTTGTTGGTAAAAGTATGTTTATTCCTGATAGTCTTAAACCGCCAGCAAAACCAATTAATATTAGAGGATTTTCATCAGGAGATACAGTCATTATTCAATGGGATGCAAATACTGAAGCTGATTTAGCTGGTTATATAATTTATAAAGGAACTGATAAAAATTATTTTACTGATTCTATTGATGTTGGAAATAAAACTACATTTGTTGATACAAATGTTAAATATGATTCTACTTACTATTATGCAGTGGCTGCTTACGATACTCATGGAAATAAATCTCAACTATCAGAAATTATTGAAATAACTCCAACAGTTAGACCTTCAGCACCAACAAATTTATCTTATCGTTATGATTCGAATTCAGCTTTGTTGCTTTGGGAAATTCAAAATCTTGATGCAATATCAAATGTAAATATTTATCGTTCAGATTCTCCTGATATGAAATCTCCACAAATTTTTTCTGTAAATAAAAATCAAAAATATTTTGTTGATAAAAATCTTATTAAAGGGAAAACTTATTATTACTCATTAACCGTAACTGATATGAATAAAGTTGAATCCCTTCATTCTAAAGTTTTAAGCATAACCCCTGATGATTATTTTACTTTTCAAGCAGAAGATGCAACAATAATTGGAACAGTATTTTTAGATAATAACCATTTAGGATATCATGGAACCGGCTTTGCTAATTTTGATGCAAACAATAGTGCTGTTGAATTTACCTACATGCCTGGATTTGGGGGTGGTGTGCATAAATTATATTATAGATATGCACTTGGAAATGTTGATAGAACTGGATTGTTAATTGTAAATGGAACTTCAAAAAATTTAACAATGAAAGGAACAGGTGCATGGACAAATTATATAATCGACAGTGTTGATGTTAATCTCAATGATGGTTATGATAATACTATTAGATTTTCTACAAACGGTTCTGATTTTGGAAATCTTGATGAAATAACTATTTCAGCTAAACAAATTACTTCAGTTGAAGAATTCACAACATTGCCAGTTGAATATCAACTATTCCAGAATTATCCAAATCCATTTAATCCTGAAACCATTATTAATTTTTCTTTGCCAGAAAAAAGTTTTGTATCATTAAAAATTTATAATGCATTGGGACAAGAGATAAGAACACTTGTTGACAAAGAATTCAATGCAGGATATCACTCAATAGTTTGGGATGGGAAAGATAATTTAGGTAATTCAATAACTTCAGGAATTTATTTCTATCGACTTCATGCCGGAGAATTTACTGCAGTTAAAAAAATGATTTTTATGAAATAGTATAAAATTACACATGAAGTTCTAAGTCATTAATTAAAAGGTATTGGTAATGATTAAAATGAAATTCTTCTACAACTCTTTAATCTTTTTAATATGTGGCTTAATTGTAATTAATAATAATCTAAATGCTAAAGAAAAAAGAATAGTAATTTCTGGTCATAATAATTCATTTGCAGCAATTAAAATTCATAATCCATTTGGAGAAGATGTTTTAATTGAGCCTGAAGATACATTAGGTGGTATTGGTTTCATACTGAACAATAAAAAAATCTGGCTTAGAGGAAAACCAGCTTTTAATAAAGATTCACATAACAAAGCAATTTATACTTGGCAAATTGATTCATTGTCAATAATACTGGAAACTATTGAAAAAGAAAAAAGTATTGATTTCACATTAATACTTAGAAATAGCAAAGTGAAACCATCGGCATGGCTAATCAACATAAAAGGTAAACCTGATGAATATTTTACCGGCATATTTGAACGTGTTGTTGATGGAGAGCAGGAAAAATCTTGGGCAAAAGGAATAACAGAAGGACTCAACCTTCTTGGGCAAAAAATTGATGTTAAACTAAAACCAACTGTTTCAGCTTATGCCCCTTTTTACATTTCATCTAATAATTATGCATTATTTGTTCGTGGAACCTGGCCTGGAGTAATAGACTTTTGTAAAGAGAAAAAAGATTATGTTCAGATTTTATTTGAAGGTCCTGAATTATCATTTTCATTAATGATGGATAAAGGACCTGCAGAATTGGTAAAACGGCATGCACTTGAAACTGGTCCTTCATTTGTTCCACCAAGATGGGCTTTTGGACCATGGCGTTGGAGAGATGAGCATTTTAATAATGAAAAATATTTTGATGGAAGTATTGTTCATGCACCTTACAATTCTCAAATTGTTGAAGAAGTTCTTTTGATGAAGGCATACGATATTCCATGCACTGCTTATTGGATTGATAGGCCCTGGGGACCAGGACCAAGAGGTTTTGATGATTATGAAATTGATTATGAGCGACTACCAAATTTTGAAAATATGATAAAATGGCTCGAGTCAAAAAATATTAAATTGATGATGTGGATTGCTCCTTTTGTTATGGGGAAAATGGCAGACACAGCAGAAGCAAAAAAATATTTTTTAATAAGCCGTGATAGAGTTAAAGCCCGTCAGGTTTTAATTGATTTCACAAATAACGAAGCATGCAAATGGTGGGGAGAAAATGGTCCTGCTAAATTGGCAAAACTTGGTATTAAAGGATTTAAACTCGACCGAGCAGATGGTGAAAAACTTCTTGACTCTTTGCATCTGAAAACATCTATAGGAACAACTTACCGCGAAAATTATAATGATTATCCTCGACAATATGTAAAGGCTACTTATGATGCTGTAAAACCAATACTTGGTGATGATTTTATTTTATTTCCAAGAGCTCAGTATACTGGAAGTGCAAGATATGGAGGAATGTGGGCGGGAGATACTGGAAATCCTCCGGAAGGACTTCGTTCTGTAATTATTGGTGCACAAAGATGTGCAATAATGGGTTATCCTATCTGGGGTTCTGATACTGGAGGTTACCCAAGAAAAATTAATCGTGAAGTAACAAAAAGATGGCTTGGATTTTCCTGCTTTTCTCCAATTATGGAAGTTGGTCCAACAAATAATCGTGTATTCTGGGATATGGATTATGAACCTTCTTTCGACCATGAATTACTTGCAGTTTGGAGATTTTATGCAAAGTTAAGAATGTATTTGATTGATTACATCCATCATTATGCAGAAGTTGCAAGTAAAACTGGAATGCCAATTATTAGACCTTTATTTCTTGAATATCCAAATCAGAAAGAATGCTGGGAAGATTGGACAACTTACAAATTTGGCGATGACATTTTAGTTTCAATCATCTGGGAAGAAGGAAAAACTAAAAAATCAATTTATCTTCCAAAAGGTGAAATTTGGATTGACCAGTGGAATAAAAAAGAATATAAAGGTGGAACTCTTATTGAAGTTGATGCTCCTGATTATAAAACTCCATTTTTTGTTCGTAAGGGTTCTAAATTACAATTGCCTGATTTAAATGAATTATACAAAGAATCAGTTGAAATTACCAAGAAGAAATTTGATATGAATGTTTTAGAATCTATGGAAAACTGGCTGAATGATTAGATTAATTTTTGAACTGATAAAAATTTCGTTATCAAAATGATTAAGTTCTTTCATACTTTTTAATTCTCTGATTCTAAAAATAAAATTCTTCCCTCAAAACATTATACCCACAAAATTTTTTTAATTAAGAAATCATTAAAAATTTTCTGAAAAGAATTATCCTTTCAATAAAACAAAGTTCAATCATGAGTAAAATAATAATTAATACTTTTTTCTTGATTGCAATATTGAATATTAGAATAATCTCCCAAATTTATGTTGCCCCAAATGGAAATGATTCAAATCTAGGAACAATAGATAAACCATTAGAATCACTTCAGAAAGCACAAGAACTTGCAAAGCCAGGTGATACTGTTTTTATCAGAGGAGGATTGTATAAAATTCGTCCTAATCAGATTTCAAAAGTAGTATCAAATCTTTTTGCTTGCATTACATATTTAGATAAAAGTGGAACAGAGGGTAGCACAATTAAATATTGGGCATATCCAGGTGAAACACCAGTTTTTGATTTTTCTGATATTAAACCAGCTAATCAAAGAGTTGTAGGTATTTATGTTATTGGAAATTATATTCATCTAAAAGGATTAGAAATGACAGGCATTCAAGTTACAATTACTGGGCATACAGAATCATATTGCATTTACAGCAGAGGGAATCATAATATTTTTGAAAACATTAGTATGCATGATAATGTTGGAACAGGATTGAGACATTATAAAGGCGGTTATAATTTATTTCTAAATTGCGATGCATATCGAAATTGGGATAATGTTTCAGAAGACAAACTTGGGAGTAATACAGATGGATTTGGTTGTCATCCAGATGCTGGAGGCAAAGGAAATATTTTTAAGGGTTGTCGTGCATGGTTCAATAGTGATGATGGTTTTGATATCATTAGAGCAGATGAATCAGTTGTTTTTGATAGCTGTTGGTCATTCTATAATGGTTATTCTACATTATTTGAAAAATTAGGTGATGGGAATGGATTTAAAGCAGGCGGATTTGCACATGATACTGCTGATAAAATTCCCAATCCAGTTCCAAAACATATAATTAAATTTTGTATTGCAGTTGGAAATAAAGCAAATGGATTTTATTCGAATCATCATCTAACTGGAAATGAATGGTATAACAATACAGCTTATCAGAACGATGTGAACTTTAATATGGTGAATCGTGAAAGTCCTCAAATAGACAATATTTGGTTTAATGGTTATGACCATATTCTAATCAACAATTTGAGTTATAAACCTGTCAGCTCGCACACTGAATATATTGATAATTTAAAAAATACTCTTTCACATAATTCATTTGATTCTGGATTAAATATTTCAGATGATGATTTTGTTAGTCTTGACATATCTCAACTAACAGCAACGCGAAAACCTGATGGCAGTTTGCCTGATATCGATTTTATGCGTCCAACTCAAAATAGTATTTTAGTTGATGCAGGTTTAGATATCGGTTTTAATTTTACTGGCAAAGCTCCAGATTTAGGTGCATTGGAATCTCGAAACTCAACCAGAGTTAATTATATTGAAAAAAATATTCCTGATGAAATTGAATTATATCAAAATTATCCCAATCCATTTAATGCATTTACAAATTTTGTTTTTAAAATTCCTTATTCATCACATGTAAAAGTTTTAGTTTACAATTCATTGGGAGAGAAAATATGCACACTGGTTGATGAAATTAAAACCAGGGGGACACATACAATTCGTTTTGATGGAAATTCTTTGCCAAGTGGAATTTATTTTTGCAATTTGAATGCTAATGGAAAATCAATCACCAAGCAATTTGTTCTACTGAAATAAATCACATTAACAAATAAAAAATAAAATGAAAAGAAAAATTTGTTATTTGAAAAAATTTTTGAACTGCTTTTTAATTTTATTTTTCTTTTTGATTTCATCTCATGCATTAAGTCAAACTAATCATTATAAAATTGAATGGCCTGCAACATCAAATATCACAAAACCATGGACGAGATGGTGGTGGCATGGCAGTGCAGTTAACAAACAAGATTTGAAATTAAATCTAAAAGAACTTAGTAAAGCTGGATTTGGTGGAGTAGAAGTTACAGCAATTTATGGTGTGAAAGGATATGAAAATCAATTCGTGAATTTTTTATCTCCTGAATGGATGCAGCTTTTAAAATTTACATTAGAACAAGCAAAAAATTTAGGTTTAGGAGTTGATGTTGCCAATGCATCAGGCTGGCCATTTGGCGGTCCTTGGGTTTCGGATGATGATGCATGTAAAAATGTTAGATATAAAATTTATACTTTATCATCAGGCGAAAAATTAAATGAGAAAATAAAATATGTTCAGGAACCGTTGGTTAGAGCTGTTGGACATAAAGTTGACATTTCTCAAATTAAGTATCCAATAAATAGTAATACAAATCTGCAGGAACTTGCATTAGACCAGGTTCGCTTTGAAAGAGAACTACCTTTAGTTTCGCTTGTTGCATACAATGAAAACGGGATTAAAATTAATCTTACAAAAAAAGTAAAAACTGATGGAACATTAGACTGGATTGCACCAGAAGGCAATTGGAAACTTTATGCAGTATTTCAAGGCTGGCATGGTAAAATGGTTGAACGTGCTTCAAAAGGAGGCGAGGGAAATGTTATCGACCATTTTTCTGAAAATGCAATAAAAAATTATCTGAATTTTTTTGATAAAAATGCTGCGGGTATAAATTTGAATGGCATTCGAGCTTTTTTTAATGATTCTTATGAAGTTGATGATGCTGAAGGTGAATCTGACTGGACACCATTAATGTTCGAAGAATTTATAAAACTAAGAGGTTACGATTTAAGAAATTATTTGCCTGCCTTGTTTGGAAATGATTCCGAAGAAATTAATAAAAGAATTCTTTGTGATTTCAGAGAAACTATTTCTGATTTACTCTTAAAGAGATTTACTTTGCCATGGAAACAATGGTCAAGAAAATATAATGCAATAATTCGTAATCAAGCTCATGGTTCACCTGCTAATATTTTAGATTTGTATGCAGCAAGTGATATCCCTGAAACGGAAGGTTCATTACCTTTACGCATAAAAATGGCAACTTCGGCTGGTCATGTCTCAGGAAAATCATTAATATCCGCTGAAGCTGCAACATGGTTGAATGAACATTTTCTTTCAACTCTTCATCAGGTCAAAAAGAATTTTGATTTGTATTTTGCAAATGGCGTCAATCATCTCGTTTATCATGGAACTCCATACTCACCAATTAATGAAAACTGGCCAGGTTGGCTTTTCTATGCTTCAGTTCATTTTGCACCAACAAATACATGGTGGGAAGATTTAAGAACAATTAATTCTTATGTAACAAATTGTCAATCATTTTTACAAACTTCTAAACCAGCAAATGATATTTTATTGTATTTCCCAATTTATGATGTGTGGTCAGATAAAGGCAAAACTTTGCTTAAACATTTTGGCACAGGAAAAGATGAATTGCCTGATGATTTCAAGAATCTAAGTGAAATGTTTTTAAGTAATGGATTTACTTTTGATTTTATTTCCGATAAACAAATTCAAAAATTAACTTCTTCAAATAAAAAAATTATTTCTAATAACTATTCTGAATATAAAACTATAATTATTCCTTACTGCAATTACATTCCTCTAAATACAATTCAAAAATTAATTAAGTTAGCTGAGAATGGAGCAACAATAATTTTTCATAAAGATTTTCCTGAGGATGTTTCTGGCTTACATAATTTAGAAAATCAACAAAAAATTTACAGAGAAATAAAAAACAAAATAAAATTCATTTCAAAAGGGAATTATTTTGTTTGCAATGTTGGTAAAGGAAGATTAATTAAAGGAGATGATATTGAATCAATTCTGCATGAAATAAAAATATATCCAGAACCAATGGCAAAAATTGGACTCTGGTTTAACAGAATAAATAGAAAAGAAGGCGTTTGTTATTTTATCAGCAATTGGACAGATAATGAAATTAATCAATGGATTAAAGTTTATGCAAGCGGCAAAGATGCTGTTTGGTTCAATCCAATGAATAAACAAATTGGAAAAGCTGCTATTAGAAATTTAGAAGATGGTTCTGAAGTTTTTATAAAATTGAATAAGGGAGAAACACTTATTCTTCAATGGTATCCAGAAAAAGTTAGCATTGACAACTATAAATTTTATGATAAGACAAGTAATGAAATGATTCTTGATGGTGAATGGAAAATTGATTTTGTTAAAGGAGGTCCTACTTTGCCCGAATCATATTCAACTAAAAAATTGGAATCATGGACTCTTCATTCTGATGAGTTGAAATGGTTTTCTGGGACTGCGAGTTATAAAACAAATTTTAAGAAACCAGATTTTACAGCTGATGCATATTTACTCCACCTTGGCAAAGTGTGTGAATCAGCTGTAGTTTATCTGAATGGAGAAAAATTAGCAACATTGATTGGGCCAGAATTTCAGTTGACAATTGAAAAAGATAAACTACTACCAGTAAATGAACTTGAAATTCATGTAACAAATTTAATGGCAAATAGAATTATCTATATGGATAAAAATGGAATTAATTATAAAAAATTTTACAACATCAATTTTGCAGCACGTGAAAGAAAAAATTTAGATGAGAATGGTGTGTTCACTGCAAAGAATTGGGAACCACTTGAATCAGGTTTAATTGGACCAGTTAAATTAATTGGACTTAACAAAAAATATCAGTGAGCCACGAATTGCACGAATTTACACGAATTAATTAGTGCTAATTAGTGAAATTAGTGTCTATATTCTCATCACATGCTAATCTTTTTTCGAAGTTCTTTCTTAATTAAAAATATTTCCGATGCATCGATATAAGAATCAAGATTAGTTAATTTATAATTATTTGCTACTTCAATGGTATTTGGAAATTATTAAGGGGTGTATATGAATAAAATCAAAACAATAATCATTGCTTTCATGATGTTGTTTATTTTGTCCTCTCTTAATTTTTCACAATCTGTAAATCAAAAAATAATTTCATTAAAAGGAATTTGGTATTTTCAAATTGACCCTGAAGATATTGGAATCAAACAGAATTGGTATAAGACAAAATTAAGTGATAGTGTTAATTTACCTGGTGCAATGAGGGATAATAATAAAGGTTATGACCCTGACACGAATACAAAATGGACAGGAAGCATTTATGACAGCTCATGGTATTTTCGACCTGAGATGGCTAAATATCGCAAAAAAGATAACTTGAAATTTCCATTCTGGTTAACACCAAATAAACATTACATTGGAGCTGCATGGTATCAAAAAGTAGTTGAAATACCAGTTGATTGGAAAGATAAAAAGATTGAATTATTTCTTGAGCGTCCACACTGGGAAACAACATTATGGATTGATTCAATAAAAGTTGGAATGCAAAATAGTCTTTCAACTCCTCATCGATATGATTTATCAAAAATATTAACGCCTGGAAAACATCTCATAACAATAAGAATTGATAATCGAATTAAAGAAATAAATGTTGGTCCAGATTCACATAGCATTACAGACCAAACTCAAGGGAACTGGAATGGAATTGTAGGTGATATTTATCTTAAATCTGTATCACCAGTTTATTTTGATGATATTAAAATTTTTCCGAATGTAGAAAATAAATCTGCACTTGTTAAGATTGTTATTAAAAATATTACAGACAACGACATAACTGCAAAAATTAAACTTAGTGCTCAGTCTTTTAACTCAAAAACAATTCATAATGTTAAACCAATTTCTAAAAAGATTTTAGTTAAGAAAGGAATCTCAAATATTGAAATTAATTATCCAATGGGTTCGAATGTTTTGTTATGGGATGAATATAATCCAGCACTTTATAAATTAACTGCTGTGTTATTGAATGAATCTGAAAATTTAGATTCACAAGAAATTCAATTTGGGATGCGTTCATTTACAATTAGTGGTACTCGATTTAAAATCAATGGTCGCCCAATTTTTTTAAGAGGAACAGTTGAGAATTGTGTATTTCCAAAAACAGGCTATCCTCCAACAGAAGTTGAACCATGGGAAAGAATCTTTGCTATATGCAAAAATTATGGTTTGAATCATATGCGTTTTCATTCATGGTGTCCTCCTGAAGCTGCATTTATAGCAGCTGATAAATTAGGATTTTATTTGCAGGTTGAAGGTCCAAGTTGGGCAAATCATGGTGTAACTTTGGGGGATAGCCTTCCAATTGATAAATATCTTTATGAAGAAACAGAAAGAATTATTAATGCTTACGGCAATCATCCATCTTTTTGCATGATGGCGTATGGAAATGAGCCTGCAGGAAAAAATCAGGTGAAATATCTTTCTGAATATGTTAAGTACTGGAAAGAAAAAGATTCACGAAGAGTTTATACAAGTGCTTCAATTGGAAGAAGCTGGCCGCTTGTGCCAGAAAGTGAATTTATTGTGCGCTCTGAACCTCGTGGTCTTCCATGGGATGATAATCGTCCTGATAGTAAATTTGATTATTATGATAGAATTAAAAATTATAATGTTCCTTATGTTGTTCATGAAATGGGGCAGCATTGTGTTTTTCCAAACTTCAAAGAAATTAGTAAATACACAGGTGTTTATAAGGCAAAAAATTTTGAATTATTCAAAGAAGAATTAGAAAAAAATTATATGGGGGAGCAGGAAGAAGATTTTTTAATGGCTTCCGGGAAATTACAAGTATTGTGTTATAAATCAGAAATTGAAGCTGCTTTGCGAACACAGGGATTAGCTGGTATTCAATTACTCAGTCTTAATGATTATCCTGGTCAAGGCACAGCATTAGTTGGAGTTCTTGATGCATTTTGGGATGAAAAAGGATATATAACAGCAGAAGAATTCAGAAAATTTTTTAGTGAAACTGTTCCATTAGCACGAATCCCAAAATTTGTTTATCTGAATAACGAAACATTCGAAGCTGAACTTGAAGTTTTTCATTTTGGAAATCATCCGCTTGAAAATGTAATTCCTAAATGGAAAGTTATAAACTCTGAAGGTGTTGTAATTGCTCATGGTTCATTGCCTAAGCAAACAATTCCAATTGGCAATTGTATTAAACTTGGGAAAATAAGTTTACCTCTTTCACAAATTTCAAAAGCAGAGAAATTAAAACTTGAGTTTGATATTGATAATCATTCAAATAA
>NZ_BAAJAO010000026.1:0-34937 GCF_057554405.1 Rosettibacter sp. KY25
TGATACATTAAAATATTCTGCAACTTCCTTTATTAATTCAAAATTGATTGGTTTATTTCTTATAAAATTTTGATACCAAGGTTTGTACATTAATAACTCGGCTGCAAATTCGTTTGCATCGGCTTCTCTTCCTGTTTTTCTTTTCTTTCCATAAAATTCTTCAAAACCACAAGTGTATTTTTGTTTAATATATTTATTATAAAATTGAAATGATTCTCGTTCATTAAAGAAATGTCCCATTTCGTGCGCTAATGTGAAACGTTTTTGTCTTTCGTCTTTGCATAATGAGTTCAATGTAATAATCCCTGTTTCTTCATCGAAAATTATTTTCCCTTCACAATTTGTAAGAGGCTCTTCTTTTAATTTCAGATTTTCTGCATACAGTATTTCTTCAAGATTTAGTTCTGATGGTGAAGTTATGTAATACTTTTCAATAATATTTTGTGCATTTTCTGTAGGATTCATATATAGCACTAAATATTATTTTAATAACACGCAGATAAACACAGATTCTTTAGATCTTCTCTGTCACTTAGATTCTTCAGTCGAAACTTCATGTCGTTTTGAGTCCGCCAAAGGCGGACGAAGAACCTCATATAAAATTATGAAGTAATAATTAGATTCTTCGTCGCCCGCCAAAGGCGGACTCCTCAGAATGACAATATACCAAAGTCATTCTGAACTTTGCGTTCCCTACGGTTTCAATATTTTTGAACTAAGTTTTTCTAAATCCTAATATTCCATTATTCCAAACACTCTGTTCTCCCCATTATCATTGAACCCCTTCAGGGTTCTAAAATTTATCTTGTTTAACACTCCTATTGAATATTAAACCACTTCGTGGTTTTTTAACCTGTAACCTGAAACCCTTTATATATTTGCACGAAACTGCATTTCGTGTTACAATCCACCAGCCCATTATTCCAACATTCCATTATTCCCTGCCAGAGGCCTACAGGCTTCATTCCGATACTATTTCCCTTCTTTCTCCCTCTTTTTTATAAAATCAAGAAGTTTTTCATCATCATCACTACTAGAACTACCTTCCCCTTTCCTTGCAGCAATACTATAATTTAATCTCCCATCTGTAAAATTATCTTCATCAGAATTTCTGAATTCCTTCAGATTTTTTTCAAACTCCGCCTTCTTGATTTGCCCCCTAATGATTAATTCACTTGCTTGAAGCTTTTTGAGAAATTCATTTAACTTAGAATCAATTTCTTCAATATTTAATCCCTCCTCAATTAATGACTGGCGGGCTTCCTCTTCGGTAAGGAAATTATTGATAAATAAATTTTCTAATAAATAGGGATTCATATTAAAAAGAATTAACATTTTAAGCCCTTTCTTATGAGATTTTTGTTTTTATATAATTTTCTTATAATCCTTTTTTTAATATTTGTTACTTTATCAACATTAAGTCCTAAATCCTCTGCAATTTCTTCTCTTTTTTTACCACTTAAATATCCCTCCAATACAAACCACTCTTCTGTTTCTTCATCGGGGTCAAATAAGCTTAATAATAGTTCTTTCAATTCATTCTTTTCAATTGTATTAATTATAACTTTATCATCATCATTACAATTTTCATAATATTCTTCATCATTAAAACTGACAAAATTGGATTCACTTACAGAGGTATAATTAGGAGATTCTTCAGCAACTATTTTCTTTCTGCAGCTAAAATAGGTTAGCATTTCATGTTTAAGATGATAATATACAGAACACTTAAATTTATTATAATCATCCAAATAAACTTCTCTTCTCCCTTCAGCTATGCGTCCTAATATATACAGAACAAAATCTTCAGGTCCTTTTTCTCTGAAATATATACCATTGGTACCATTCCATTTATAACAATAATAAACTCCATTATAAAAATCATTTTTACAAAATATTTTAATAAATTCATTAATCTTCAGTTTTGTTTCGGGTTCCAACTATAACCCTCCTAATAGTTATTACTTCCTTATTATTTAAACGATTCAAATAATACATAATTGCCGTTGTTAAAGAAAAAATTTTAATGGCAATTATTTCTATTAATTTTCGTTTAAATACACAGAAAATAAAAACAATTAGGTTTTAACATGTTTATTTTAATATATATAAATTATTTTAAAAAAATTATAATTAATTCTAAAGTCGTCTCAAATTCGATTAAATCTTATCATAAATATATCGAAGAGACGACTTTTGCCGAAGAAGTGATATATATAAAAGCTCGCCCTCCCCCTTTTATTAGGTGTCGCAAATATTTTCATATAATTTTTTTCATAAACTAAATAAACAATTTCATTATTTAATATTAGGAGGTAACCATGGCAGAATTAAAAAAGCAACACTTTGGAAATATTAAAGGAACATTTGGCAATGCTGTATTCAGACAGCGCAACGGGAAAAATATAATTGCCCAGAAACCAGTTAATTATACTCCGCCAAATACTGATGAATATTTTATGCGTATTAACAAATTTAGAATTGCTGCTAAGATTTCTTCTGTTATCCATTCTGATTTGCATTTGCGTGAAATCTGGTCTTATGTTGTTCCAAAGAATTCGAGCATTAATGTTTATAATCATCTTATATCAGTCATCTATCCTTTTATTAATGGTGATTCGGTAAATAATAATCTTAAAATTGTTCCGGATTCGAAAGTAGGTGTTAGATTAAGTTCGGCTGATATAGAGCAGGATAAATTAATTATTAATTTACATCCATTAACCGAATCCTCGTTTATTGATACTAATATTGAGAAGAATGCAAGAATAAGTTCGTTAATCTTCTTTTCGAATCCTGTTAATACTGAGTTACCATATTATGATGTTGTCAATGTATCTTCTAATATGTTGAACATTAATTTAACTGAAGCTCTTACTTTCGAGACGGTGTTATCGACAAACAACCAGAACAAATTTAACTCATATCAGAATAAAAAGATTTTCTCTTCTCTGCTTACTTATGATGAGAGAAATGTTTTAGTAAATCATTCAAGTACATTTTATTCTGAATTGAGTTAATGCATTGAGGGGCTGTTCGAAATGAACAGCCTCGTTTATTTTCTTTGCGATTCTTTTGCACTTAATCGGTTTCAATATTTTTTTGAACACAGATAAATACAGATTAATCAGATTTTCTCTGTTTTTAGATTCATCAGTCGAAACTTCATGTCGTTCTGAGTCCGCCAAAGGCGGACGAAGAACCTCATATAAAATTATGAAGTAATAATTAGATTCTTCGTCGCCCGCCAAAGGCGGGCTCCTCAGAATGACAATATACAAAAGTCATTCTGAACTTTGCGTTCCCTGCGGTTTCAATATTTTTTGAACTAAGTTTTTCTAATTCCCAATATTCCATTATTCCAAACACTCTGTTCTCCCCATTATCATTGAACCCCTTCAGGGTTCCCCAAACGTATATTTCATTACATTTCGTCTATTCATATTAAACCACTTCGTGGTTTTTTAACCTGTAACCTGCTACTTCTACACATAATCATTTACTTCTTTGAACGAAATTTCATTTCGTGTTACAATCACAATCCCATCATTCCAATTTTTTCCACCAGAGGCGGGCAGGCATCATTCCAAATGCATCTGTCTTCACACCTGTCATTGAACCTTTAACCTTTAGATACAGCTCCGCCACGTCAGTCACATGGCATAAATTTTTACTAAAAAAAATCGCTAAAATAGTACCTATTTTATTAATCCTCGAAGAATTAACTACCCCAAATTCGGATTAAAAAATATATGTACCATTTTAACGGTAATATACTCTCAATCCTATCACAAGTCGGGAACAAAATTTGCTGGATTAAATAGCCCTTACTGCTTTATGCCCTTTATTTTTTACTACAAAATAATAATTGCACCTTATAAAATCAATTTTTCTAAAAGAAAATTATTAGCAGAGATAAAATATGTTTTTAAATACTTTTTATTAATTACTTCGATAAATATCAAAACGAAAATTTTAATCTCATATAAATCATTTTACCAGAAGGAGAATATTCATCACTTCCCTCCCCTTGGAAATAAATACCAATTAAAGATAAATCCAGATTTTCAATCAAATTGTAACTTAATGTTGAAAGTATTACAAATGAATTGTCATATACATTGTGAAGTGAGATTACATCAATTCTGCTTAATGGTGAAATATTGTAACCAATCTGATAAAATAAGTTTAATCTTCCTGCTGAAAGCATTCCAAGTTCTAATGCATCATTTCTAAATAAAGCTGCATTTTCTTTTTTGCCAATGTTATTGTAAAGAAGTTCTGAATGAACATAAAGTGAGTTTTCAAATGTGTAATCAAACGATAGAACAATACTACATTGAATTCTTCTTTCATTATAAAAAAGATTATTAGCAATATTACTTCTTGATGGTGAATTCATTAATAAAACTTCTCCTCTGAAACCTGCATCCAAAATATCTCCAGCCCATGCTGCTCCAAGCATGAATCTCTTTTTATAATTCCCAATCAAAAAATAAAAATCATATTCACTAAAATTAGTTGAATATTGAAATGCAAATTTTGATTTACTAATTTCTTCCTCTAATTGAAAAGCAATGTCATACTTTGAAAGCTCAGATGAAAAATATTGTAATCTAATTGCATCTGCTGCTTGATGTTCTTCATAATCAAAATCTAATACTGAAAGAGGATTAAAAATATCCGTAATGTTCCAAACTAAACTTGTTCCCCATGCAATTCTTTGTTTCCCTAAACTCAATCTAACTTTATCGAAATTAATATCTGTCCACAATCTGTCAATCTCTAAATGATTAATTGTATTTTTATTCTTCCATAAAAATTTACTCAGTTGCAAAATTCCATTATCAGAAGAAAAGATTTTATCGTAATCAGGAATTTTTGATGGTGATTCTCCAATTACAATTCTATTTCTTATTCCTAATGAAAAATTAAAAATATCAGAAGGATACCATCTAAAATTTAATCTCGAGTGGAATGTATTATCTATTAAATTATTATCAATGTTTTTTATTTTAGATAAACTGAATAAGTACTTCACATAGCCGCTAAGTTCATAGCTGCTTTGTGCTTGCAGTTTTGTTGTAAAAAAAATTATGATAAAAATAATTTCAGTTCTGAAGAATGTCTGATGCAATTTTTCCATCTTCAAGTGTAATTACTCTTTTAACTTTTTTTATAACTTTATTATCATGAGTTGCAAATATGAAAGTAATGCGAAGATTTTTATTTAGTTCTTCAAGTATATTTAATAAACTTTCTGCAGATTCAGAATCAAGATTTGCTGTAGGCTCATCGGCAAGCACAAAGGAAGGATAAGATGCAATTGCACGAGCTACTGCAACTCGCTGCTGTTGGCCACCTGAGAGTTCAAATGGCTTTGAATTAATTTTATCTTCAAGTCCTACTGCTTTTAATAATTCGAGTGTTCTTTTTTCTCTTTCATGCTTTGGAATTCCTTGAAGCAGCATTACAAATTCTATATTTTCTTTTGCAGTTAGGACTGGAATTAAATTGAATGATTGAAAAACAAATCCAATGTTATGAAGTCTAAAATTAATTAAGTCATCAGTTTTGAATTTCGATATATCATTACCATTAATAATAACCTGTCCGCTTGTAGGTAAATCTAATCCGCCAATCATATTTAAAAGAGTTGTTTTTCCAGATCCTGATGGACCAACAATTGCAGTAAATTCTCCTTTTTCGATTTTCAAATTAATATTCTTCAATGCATGAACAGGAATTTTGGTTTCATCATAAATTTTATTGAGGTCTTTAATTTCAATTAAAGCCATATCAAACTCCGATGAATTTCGCTTTTTAATTTTTATTTCACAGATTATTCAAAATTCATTTTCAAAGTTCAGGTTCAATTAAAAGCTCTTATTGCTTCTGCTGGTTTTAATTTAACAGCTTTTATAGCTGGTGATAAAGCAGCAATGATAGAAGTAATCAGCATCATTACAAATAAACTTAAGTACATTTTTAACGGCAGAACTGGATAAAGAATTGCAGAAATTCCATAAGAAGCAAGTCCCTCGCCAAATATTGATAAATCAATTCCATTCTTTTGCAAAAGTTGAATTGTAATAAAACCCAATAGAGTTCCAATCATTCCACCAGTAAATAAGAGAATAACAGATTCAATAACAATAAGAGAAAATAATCTTACTCGTTTCATACCAATTGCAAGTAAAACTCCAAACTCACGAATTCTTTCGAAGACAGACATCATCATTGTATTTGAAATTCCAAAAAGTATTGCAAAGAGAATTATTCCCATAAAAATATTCAGTTCGAGATAAAGAAACTCTTGAGTTAAAATGTATTCGGGAGCTAAATCTTTCCAGCTGTCAATTTTTAAATTCGTTAATTGTGACTGCAATAAATTTTTTGTTGATTCAATTTCGTTTATGTCTTTTACTCGAATTGCAATTTCATGAATTAAATCTTTTTCCCCAATCAATGAAAAAAGTACCTCTGAATTAACAAAGCAGTTTCTTTCATCAAACATCAAAGATTCAGTTTTAAAAATGCCGGCAACTCTAAATGCAGAAGCAACAAGATTTCCATTTACATCTTGAAATGACAAAACAAGTTTTGAACCAACTTTCAGCTTTAATCTTTCTGCTAATTTTCTTCCAATCAAAATTTCATTATCGTAATTTCGATTAAGATAATTTCCAGCAATTAATTTATTATGAATTGAAGTGATAGATTTTTCTTTCTCTGGTTTAATCCCAATTATCTTAACACCGCCAGAAGTAACAGATGAAAGTGCAATACCGTCTATAATTGTTCTTTCAGAAAAATATTTAATTGAATTTGTGTGTGATAATACTTTTCTAACTTTATTTATATCAGAAATATTTTGATTGATAAGTTTTTCTTCAAGATAAATTGGATTATGAATTTGAATATGAGATAATTCACGATTGATTGCAGATTCAATTGTTGTTTCCCACATTCCAATAAATACTGCATTGGAAAATAATCCTCCCCAAATTCCAGCAAGAGCAGAGAAAATCAAAATCAAACTTCGTTTTTTATTTCTCCAGATATTTTTCCATGCAAGTTGAAAAATCATTGCCGCATTGCTTTTATTGGTTGAAGTTTTTTAATATATCTTACTGGATAAAGAGCACTGAATAGAGCAATGATTAGGACAATTAATGTTTGAGCTAAAAAAATTCCTGCATCAGTACTGAAAGGAAGAATAGGCTCAACTCCAAATTTCAAACTCAATTCTGCTAATTCACCAGTAAATTGAATTGGATTTTTATTTAGATAAAAAATCACTGGAATTGAAATCAACAATCCAGCAAATGCACCAATAAACGAAATAAAAATTGTTTCAAGAATTGAGATGAAAATTAGAATTGATTTTTTCATTCCGATTGAAATTAAAATACCAAACTCTTTTGTTCTTTCTGCAGTCATCATCATTATTGTTCCAAAAATTCCGAATGCTATAATCAAATAAAGAATGAATAGCATAAACATACCACTTACACTGTCAATTTCAATTCCTTGAACTAATTCAGGCATCATTTCATCCCATTTCATTAACTCATAATTATTTGTTAATAATGATTTAATCTGTTCATAAACGCTGTTCAATTTTTTTGGATTATTCAGCATTATTGAAACAGATGTAACTTTATTTTCCATTGAAAAAAGATTTTGTCCATATCGAAGTGGAAGATATATTAATGAATTATTCATATCAGGCAAATTAAATTTTATAATTCCAATTATCGGAGATAATGCAGAAGCAGTAATTCCATAAATTCCCTGTCCATAAAGAACAACGCTATCACCGACATTCACATTCAGCATTTTTGCAAGTCCTTCTGAAATTAAAATTCCTTCATCATATTCATTAAGATATTTGCCATGAATTAATTTTTTTTCTAAACCGGTCATTAAATTTTCTTTTTCAGGTTCAATGCAAATTGCACTTGCAACTTTTGTTATTTCTTTTGATGAAATGAGAAGAAAATTTTCTAAGCGAGGGACAGCATTTTCTACATAATCTATTTTTTCAATTTTGTTAAATAAATTTTTATCATAAACAAAACTTTTTTCAAGACTTCTTTCATCCCAATAACCATTTGCATGAATTTGAAGATAGCCTGTATACATTCTTACTGCACTATCAATCATGTAATCATAAGTTCCGTTTTGCATTGAGCGTGTTATTAATGCAAGAAATACAGAAAAGAAAATTGATAAAGCTGCAAGGATTGTTCGTCGTTTATTACGCCAGATATTTCTCCATGCAAGACTTAAAAACAATTTCATTACCGCACTCGTGTCATATTTTGTTGTGAGAAAAATGATTGATTAATTTCAATGTTAAAATCAATTTTCATGTATTCGATAATTGTTTTATTGTTAGGTTTATTTATTGGAACCATTTCCCATCGAGTAGGCAATGTTCTTCCGCCAATATTTTTGATTTCACTTCCTGTAAATATTTTAACAAGATTATTTTCTTCATCATAGAATTCTGATTTTAATTGCATATAAGAATTTTTTGTTATGTAAGTGATTACTTTACTCCATACTACACCTGCTTCGAGTTTAGGAATTGATTCTATTTTATAGCAGATATAATCATTTAATTTTTCTTCTCCAAGAATTTTATGTGTATAATCTTTTTCATAAGATGATGAGCGGACTAAATCGTCATTAGTAAAATCAGAACCCATCCATGATTGGTTCATCATTGAAGGAGGAATTTTAATAACTTTTTGAATTGAAGGAAGCCAGTTCCAGATTTCATTTTTTCTTTTTAGTGTAACTGTTCCTTTGTCTCTTGCAGGATCGGTAATATAAATCATTGCATAATCTGGTTCTAAAGCCCATACTTTCATTCCAAGAATTCTTTGCCAGTCTGGTTTTATAATTGTCATTTTCATTTCTGAATAGCTGCTTTTAGCATAAAGCAATTCTTGAGCTCTTTTAACAATTTCATTTGCTGATTGTGCGAGAGTCAAATTAATGCATAAAAGATAAGAAAGGATTAAAGATGCAGGTTTCATGTTAAAGATATTTTTTTATTAAATAAAATTAAAAAATTTATTTCATAAATTATTTTTCATTTTATATTAAAGGAATGTCGAGGATACATTTTTGTTCTGAAGGAATGCCTTATAGCATAATCTTGTTCCAAAGGAATGCCTTGTGGCATAATTTTGCAATTTCGAGTTATTTGCAATTTTGCAATTTGTTATTTTGTAATTAGGTTTTTCACGAAACTTTGTTTCGCGTTACAATCTATCATTCCATTATTCCATCATTCCATTTTTCCAAACGCTTCTATTTCCATCGTCTAATATTGAACCCCTTCAGGGTTCTGAAAAAATATTTTATCGTGATATTTCTTCTATTCATATTTAACCCCTTCGGGGTTCTTGCAATTTTGTAATTTTGAAATCATCTATTAACATTGAACCCTTTTAGGGTTCTTTCAACCTGTAACCTGAAACCTGTAACCATAATCCTGCAATTTTGCAATCTTTCAATTTTGTAATTATATAATCATCATTCTTCCATCGTAGAAATATTTCCTGGGTCCTGACCTAATGCTCTTGCTTTAAGAACTCTTCTCATAATTTTTCCACTTCGGGTTTTTGGTAATGAATCAACAAATTCAATATGTTCAGGTTTTGCGATTGGACCAACTTCGTGACTTACATGTTGTCTTAGTTCTTCAATTAATGCAGTTGATTTTTCATATCCATTTCGAAGAATTACATAAGCATATATTGCATTTCCTTTTACTTCATGAGGTAGACCAATAGCTGCAGCTTCCGCAACTGCAGGATGACTTACCAAAGCACTTTCAATTTCTGCTGTCCCTAATCGATAGCCAGATACTTTAATTACATCATCAACTCTTCCAATAATCCAGTAATAACCATCTTCATCTCTGCGTGCACTGTCACCTGTTAAATACATTCCGGGAAATTTACTCCAGTATTGTTGAACATAACGTTCTGGGTCTTTATAAACAGTCCTTATCATTGCAGGCCATGGAGTTTTAATTACAAGATATCCTTCTTCGTTTGGTTTAACTGAATTCCCATTTTCATCAACAACATCCATTTCAATTCCAGGGAATGGTCTTGTTCCTGAACCAGGTTTAAGTGGAACACAAGGCATTGGAGTTATCATAAACATTCCAGTTTCTGTTTGCCACCATGTATCCATGATAGGACATTTTTCTTTTCCAACAACTTTATAATACCATTTCCATGCTTCTGGATTAATTGGTTCACCAACTGAACCTAATAATCTCAAAGATGATAAATCATGACGTTTGACCCATGCTTCTCCAAATCTCATTAATCCACGTATTGCAGTTGGAGCAGTATACAAAATATTAATCCCATACTTTTCAATCATCTGCCACCAGCGGTTAGGATATGGATAATTTGGTGCACCTTCATACATAAAAGAAGTAGCACCATTTAATAAAGGTCCATAAACAATATAACTGTGCCCAGTAATCCAACCTGGGTCTGCTGCACACCAGTATCTGTCTTCTTCATGAATATCAAATACATATTTTAATGTAGTATAAACTCCAACCATGTAACCGCCGTGAGTATGCAAAATTGCTTTCGGTTTTCCAGTTGTGCCAGAAGTGTAAAGTATAAAAAGCGGATCTTCTGAATCCATAATTTCTAATGCACAATTTTGAGTTGCAATCGGTAAGTTCATTAATTCATGATACCACATATCTCTGCCTTGTTCCATATTAATTTCTTGATTGGTTCTTTTCACTACTAAAACATGTTCAACTGTGCCGCATCTTTGCAAAGCTTCGTCTGCTATTTGTTTTAATGGAACAATTTTGCCACGTTGATAAGCTCCATCAGCAACAATTAATACTTTCGAATTACTATCTTCAATTCTTTCTGCAAGAGATTCAACAGAAAATCCTCCATAAACAACTGAATGAATTGCACCTATTCTTGCACATGCTAACATAGCAATTATAATTTCTGGAATTCTGCCCATATAAATTGTAACTCGGTCCCCTTTTTGAACTCCCATACTTTTTAACACATTTGAAAATTTGCAAACTTCTCTGTGTAATGCATAATATGACATTGTTCGTAAATCACCATTTTCGCCTTCCCATATAAATGCTAATTTATTTCTTCGAAATGTTTTGATATGAACATCAAGACAATTATAAACAATATTAGTTTTAGCTCCAGTGAACCATTTATAAAAAGGTTTATTAGAATCATCAATTACTTTTTCCCATTTATTAAACCAATGAAGTTCATCAGCCATTTTCGACCAGAATCCTTCATAATCTTTCTTTGCAAATTCATTTAGTTCATCCCAATTTTTTATGTGTGCTTTATTTATTACCTCCTGGTCAGGATAATAAACTTCCCCTGTTAATTTATTATTAATCATAACTCCTCCAATTTAATTTAGCTTTTGAAAATTAGACTTATTGTCTTTAGATTTGCAACTGAAAATAAAGTTTGATGATTATATAATCAATAAAATTTTTGTGAAAGGAAAATCTAAACATATTGTTAGTTGGCTGAACCTAATCTTATACTTTTCACTTTTATCTATAAATGTTTTCCACATTCATAAAAATAATTTTAGAAATTACAGCCAGTTAGAATTATCTAAGCAAGAAAATATAATTGACCCGTTTAAAGATGAATCGGGCATTTGCAGCGCTGAACAATTTTTCAATTATACATTTAATGGACAATTAAAATCTGCTTCAAATTATACTTACCATAATCAAACCATTGCAGTTATTCAGATTAACTTTGTTTTCAATTCACTCTTAAAATTTTTCTCATCAACAAATTTACGGTCACCTCCCTTTTTGTTTTAATAATAAACTTATTTATAAAAATACTTTTTATTCTTTCACTGAATGAAATTTTAAAGGGAGGTTTATTATGAAGAATATAAATTATTTCTTCTCCATTATATTTTTTTTGACAACATTAATTCATGCTCAAACATCTTCATTAATTGGTTATGTTAAAGAAGAAAAAGATAATTCACCTTTAATTGGTGTTAATGTTTTAATAGAAGAATTAAAAATTGGAACCACAACCGATACAGAAGGTAAATTTGAGTTTCATAATTTGAAAAGTGGAATTTACTCTTTGAAATTTTCTTATATAGGTCATAAAACAATTACAAAGAAAGTAAATATTCCTGCCGATAAAATTATTGAGGTCAAACTTCAAGAAGGAATAATAAATCTGGAAGAAGTCATTGTCACAGGAAATCCAGTTTCAATTGACCCAAAAGATTTATCCCAAAGTATTTTATCAATTGCAAATATGGATTTAATAATTAAAAATAATTCTACTATTGCACAGATATTAAATTTTCAGCCTGGTGTTTCAATGCGTTCTAATGGTGTTGCTGCTTCACGACCTGTAATCAGAGGTTTCAGCAATAATCGAGTTTTAATTTTAGAAAATGGATTAAGAATGGGAGATTTATCAAATACATCAGAAGACCATTCAGTTTCAGCCGATGGAAATACACCAGAAAAAATTGAAATTCTGCGGGGACCTTCAAGCTTGCTTTATGGAAGTAATGCAATTGGCGGAGTTGTAAATATCATAACAGAAGAAATTCCTGATTATATCCCAAATGGAATTCATGGAGAAATTAACTCAGGAAGTTCCTCAGTCAATAAAGAATATAATATCAGCAGTGATTTACATTTTGGCATAGACAAATTTTCCTTTCACACAAATTATTTCAATCGAGGAAGCAAAAATTATTTTGACGGAAATGGTTCTGAAGTATTAAACTCTGACCAATTCACAAGAGGTTATCAATTTGGATTTGCATTTATACCATCATTTGGAAGAAGTGGAATTAGTTTTAAAGATTATTACAACAGTTATGGTATCCCAATAGCAAATAATGAAGAAGAACCAGTCAAAATTAATATGAAGAAAAAAGAATATCGTTTTCTAATTGAAAGTAATAAAATTAATTTCTTCATAAATGATTTTAGTCTTAAAGCTGGATATCAAAATTATGAACATCAGGAAGTAATTAGAACAACAGGAGAAATTGGAACATCATTTGGATTGAAATCCTATAGTTTAGATTTGTCTTTTAAGCACAAGCCAATTTTAAATAACATTAATGGTGTAATTGGATTCTGGTATCAAAAACAAAATTATAATGTTACAGGAGAAGAAGCTTTTACTCCAAATGCAGATTATGAAGGATTAGCTGCTTACATATATGAACAAGTCAAAAGTGATAAAGTAAGTTTACAATTCGGTGCAAGGATTGAAAATAATAAAGTATTCATTCCAGCATCTACAATTTCTGATACTTCTTTCCAAGCTGAATATAAAAATTATTTATCATTCAGTGGTTCACTTGGCTTTTCTTTTAACCTAACTGATGATATTTCTCTCTTTTCAAATATTGCAAATGCCTTTCGAGCTCCAACGATAGAAGAACTTTCTTCATATGCAATTCATGAAGCTACTGCTACTTTTGATATTGGTAATCGTAATCTTAAAAAAGAAAATAATCTTGGATTTGATTTAGGATTACGAGTAAGAAAAGAGAATCACTTTTTTGAACTAAGCAGTTTTTATAATATTCTGAATGATTTCATATATCGAAAACCAACAAATTATTTTTATGATGCAGCATCAGAAAATAAATTTAATTATATATCAGGTTATCCTGTGTTTATTTATTCTCAAACAAATGCAGCTATTTATGGATTTGAATTAATAACACAATATGAATTCACAAGAAATTTTTCTTTAACAGCTATAATGGATTATGTAAGAGGCATTATTAGAGATACAAAAGAAAATTTACCACAAATGCCGCCATTTAGATTTTCATTAGAGCAAAGATATTTTACAGATAATTATTGGTTCGGCTATCAATTAAAATTAATTGCTGAGCAAAGTAAAGTCTCGATAAATGAATCGCCCACAAAAGGATATGGAATAATAGATATTTATGTTGGAATAAAAATATTAACTGGTAAATTTTATCATGTACTGAATTTAAAAGTAGAAAATTTATTAGATAAGTCTTATAAAGATCACTTATCATCAATAAAAAATTTTGCATATATGCCAGGAAGGAATATTCAATTGAGTTATAAATTTTTATTTTAATTCAGTGATTATTATATTGGCGTCACAAAATTTTGATTTTTCTTTTACAAAGTGTGGAGAGGTGGCCGAGTGGCTGAAGGCAGCGGTTTGCTAAACCGCCATAGGGGCTTAAACCTCTATCGCGAGTTCGAATCTCGCCCTCTCCGCCAAGATTTTTAATCAATGAAATATTTTGTTTACATACTTTACTCTCCTTCATTTAATCGTACTTACGTCGGCCAAACTAATGATATTTCTAATCGCTTGAGCTACCACAATTCGGGCAAAGTTAAATCTACTAAACCTTTTAGACCTTGGACTTTGATTTATTCCGAATCTTTTTCTTCAAGGTCAGAAGCCATGAAAAGAGAAAAATGGTTCAAGTCAAAACAAGGCAGAAATAAAATTTCTGAAATTCTTAATAATTTTTTTCTTGCTGAAGGCAGCGGTCTCGACTTTTGTCGGACTAAACCGCCATAGGGGCTTAAACCTCTATCGCGAGTTCGTCCGTTTCGTCCCAAATTTTCGGGACAAACGAGATCTCGTCACTTTTTCAAAGTGACGGAAATCTCGCCCTCTCCGCCAAGATTTTTAATCAAAATTCACAATTTTTCTTAAAGACTTCTTTTTAATCTCGCTCTTCTTAAGTTCAATCCAGGGTTAAAAAAGTCATCAATTTTGTCATCACTTTTTTGATGAGTATTATACTTGATTCTTTACTGATTCAAAGAACGTTTTTATTAAATGGAAAAACCGCTCAGAGAAACTTGGGGCTTGGCTTCCCTAAAACTCTGAACGGCTTTCCAGTTAAACTTTTTTCCCACTACCGCCAAGCAATTAAGTTTTTTAGCAACTTAATGAAGATACTTAACTTTTGCAATAAAAATTTTTCTCGCTTAGAATTTTTTTAGTCCCTAAAAAGAGAGAGTGAATTTTTTGACTCCCTAAAAAGAGAAGTATGAATTGTCAAACATGCTTACTGCAATACAAGTCAAAATTCAGTCTCGACTTTATCGGGATTTGTTAATAGGTCAAAGGTTGATTAGCTTATGGTTAAAAATTCATTTTAAACGCATTTAAATCACTTATAAGACAAGATTTCATGTAAATGATATAAAAAATATATAGGTTTTATAAAAATCCAAGCTTTAAAACGCATTTAAATGAAAAAATGGATATATTCTAATTAGTGTTTTACGAATTAGAACTGAATTAACTATAAAATTACTAATTCGTAAATAAGTTTAAAATCAGAAACTAAAATAAAAATTCAATTTCATTTTCTGGGCATCCATCCTTTCGGTATGGTTAATAATTATTTAGTTAGTGAATTACTTATCCGAAATAATTATCACTTTTAATTTTTTCTATAAGACTCATTTTATCTTTCATCTTATGCTTCAGCTCATTTTTTGACAAAGTCATCTTCAGTTAGTATTTCTGTTCTGCCAGTTTTGGTTAGCCCCAGGGGCAATTAGAGCCTGGCGGGACTAATCAACAGCTGGCTTCTTTTTTTATTATTATATTTAAGTAAACCTTTAAAATCGGAAAGAAAGCGGGAAAAATAGGAATATCCTGTTATTATTATTAAATGGACTAAAAATAAATTTCAATATTATCTGCAACTTTTTGTAAATCCATTCCTTTGGGAACAGAAAGAGTTGAATGTAGAAAATCCAATTCAATCATTTTGCCATATTCATTCATTTCAACAATAAAAGGCTTATCACTTTGAGAATGTCGGCTTGAATCGAGTTTTACAATATAGTAATTTTCTTTTACTGGGATTTCCTGTAAACCAAATTTTATTTTTTCCAATCCTGCAAGAAATGGATTAAAAATTGTAAACAAAAAATCTGAATCCCTTGCAAGTCCAATACTTTCAGCTAAGTTAATCGAGCTTGCCTGCGGGCAACAAAAAGGAACTCCCTAAATTTTAATTGACTATTTTTGAATTATTGTTTATCATTATAATAGAAAAACAAAAAAGTTTATAATTTATTCTATATACTATAATGTTAAATAATGGTTATGGAAATGTCAAATAAGATCTCTGAAAATCTAAAGAAATTAAGGCAGAAAAAGGGCTATTCTTTAGAAAAAGTAGCCCGGCTTGCTAATTTGTCGCTTAATACCATTGTAAAAATAGAAAATGGAGTTAATAAAAATCCTACAATAGAAACATTAACAAAAATCGCCAAAGCATTAGAAGTCGGCATAGATGACTTAATAAAATAAAATTATGGGGAATAAAATTAAAAAAACAATCAAAGAGTTGCCAAGGGTTGAACGACCAAGAGAAAAGTTAATACAATATGGACCGGAAAAACTTTCTAATTCTGAACTTTTGGCTATTATTCTGAGATCAGGAACAAAAGAAGAAAATGTAGTTGAATTGGCAAATAAAATTCTAAAAAGATTTAGCGCAAATAAATTGCCAAATTTGACCTTTAACGATTTAAAGGATTATCCGGGATTAGGTCCAGCCAAAGCTTGTGAAATTGTTGCTTGCTTTGAACTTGGCAAAAGATTTCTCAAAGATAAAAAAGCCCAAATTTATCTAACACCGAAAGAGATTTGGGAGGAATTAAAAGATTTACGTGACCACAAAAAAGAACATTTCGTTATTTTTTATCTTGACTCCAGAAATCAAGAAATCAAGCGAGAAATTATTTCCATAGGAACTCTTAACACAAGTTTAGTCCATCCACGAGAGGTTTTTGAACCAGCAGTTAGAAATTTAGCCGCACAAATTATTTTGGCTCACAATCACCCATCAGGCGACCCCGAGCCATCAGAAGACGATTTAGAAATTACTAAAAGATTGGTTGAATCTGGTAAAATTTTAGGTATTGAAGTAGTTGACCATATAATCATTGCCAAAACAGGATTTATAAGTTTTAAAGAAAAGGGGTTAATATGAACAACGCAAATTACAAATCAATAAAAGAGAAAGTTATAACGGGTGAAAAATCATCCCTAATTAAGATAGGTAAAAATAAGGGATATATTTCTATTAGTCGCGACGGTTCGAAAATTACTTATCTTACCCAAAAATTTACTGATAATTTTTTAGATCCAGAAGAAAAGGTCAGAGCCGAACTTTATATAGATTTAATTGAAAAATATAAATATAAACCAGATAGAATTGATTTAGAAAAATATCGCAAGATCGGTCATCCTCATAAAAAGACAGATATTAAAATGGATATCGTGATAAACAATGAAAATGACCATCCATTTATGCTTTTTGAATTAAAATCACCCGAAGAATATGATAAATATTTTGAGTCATCAATCAGAACCCAACTGTTTGAACCAGCTGCTACAGAAGATAAAGGGAGGGGGACTTTAAAATTTTTGATTTATTATACTCGTTGGTATAACGAAGATGGCAAGTTACAAGAAAAATATGAGACCATAGATTATACAAAGTATAAATCTTTTGAAGAATGGGAAGATGCAGGACGACCAAATTTAAGATACATTCCTAAAAATTATGGGATTAAAGATAAGCCGCCAAAGTTTATTAAAGGGGGAGAAAAAGATTTAAGAAAAGATGTTAGAAAAGAAGAGTTAGATCGTATTGCACGAGATCTTCATAATATTTTATGGGCTGGCGGGAAATACCAAAATGAACTCTTCTTTAATTTAATTGGAATGTTTTTAGCCAAAATTTATGATGAGAAGACAACCCCTGAGGGTAAACCGTATCAATTTCAAATTTTCTTTGAAGGGTTAGATCAAGAACCCCCAGGGAAGACTTACAAAAGAATAAATAAACTTTATAAAGGAGAAAAGCACCCAAAAACTGGAAAATACTCCGATTGCGCTTTAAAACGTTTACTAAACTATAAAGACGAAAATTTAGACAAAGTTAAAGATATTATCTTTGACGAGCCAAAGGTTAAATATGTTGTTGAGGTTCTACAAGAAATCTCTTTTATAGAGAACAAATATGACATTCTTGGTGATTTCTTTGAAAAAATAGTTAGACAGGAATTTAAACAAACAAAAGGACAATATCTTACCCATCAAAACATAGTTGACTTTATCCTTTATGCGTTGAAACTTGACGAATTCACTTTAGATTTAATAAACAGCGAAACAAGATTACCATATATAATAGACCCCGCTTGTGGTTCTGGAACTTTTTTAATTCATGCGATGAAATTAATTGATAGAGTTAAAGAAGAAGCCGAAAAGCAAGGCAAACTTAAAAAAGATTACGCTACACAAGAGTTTTTAGATAAAAACTTCCAGCGATTACGAAAAAATGCTTGGGCTGACGAATATATTTACGGTATTGAGATAAATTCTGATTTAGCAATGGCAACAAAGGTAAATATGGTAGCACATGGCGATGGTTCAGCAAATATTGAACCTCAAGATGGTTTAGTTGATTTCAAAAATTATCATAAACAATTAGCCATTAAAAAAGATAGTAAAGTTTATCCTTTCCATGTTAATGAACAATTTGATGTTGTTATTTCTAATCCACCGTTCAGTATCACTGTTGATAGAGATACAGCGAAGCAATTTCCTAAACTTTATTTACGAGGTGAAAAAATTGCAAAGACATTAAAAAATAATAAAGAATTGGAAGTAGATACAGAAAATCTATTTATTGAAAGATGGTATCAGTTATTAAGAGAAGGCGGAAGAATGGGGATTGTTTTGCCAGAAAGTGTTTTTGATACAACAAGCAATAGAGATATTCGCCTTTTTCTTTATAAGTATTTTTGGATAAAAGCAGTTGTTTCTTTACCTCATTTAGCTTTCGCTCCTTATACTCAAACGAAAACAAGTTTGCTTTTTGCACAAAAGAAAACCGAGAAAGAAGTAGAAAAATGGAATAAACTCTGGGATAAATATGAAGAAGCATATAACGAATTATCAGATAAGATTAAAAAGTTATTAAAATCAAATAAAGAAAAAGACAAAGAAAAATTTATAGAACTTTTAATTAAGTTGTTAGGTAAGGAAAATTTTGAAGTGGAAGATAAAGAATTATCATTTAAAGAACTTAAAGAAAAATATGAAGAAAGTATTAAGGAAGCTGACCTTGAATGGTGGGTATTCAAGAATGTTTCAAAAGAACAAGATTGTCCTATATTTATGGCTCACGCAGAAGAGCTTGGTTATAAGCGGGGTGTAAGAAAAGAAGAAAAAAGACCAAACCAACTTTTCCTTTCCGAAGGCGAGTATTCAGATCGAATAATTTATATTGACACTAAAAATCCAAAAACAATTTTGGATTATTTAAGGAAGTATGTAATATGGGAGTAAATTTTTACCAAACATCTTTGTCTGATTTTAACAAAGAAAAAACTTTACGCTTTGATGTAAAGTTTCATAGCGTTTTTACAAAGATTGTTGAGACAAAAGAAACATCTCCTTTTTTAAATTTTTTTAAAGTAGAAGAAAAACAATGTCCAGAAGTTGACATAAATGAGATTAAATATGTTGAAATTGGATCGGTAAATAATGAAGACGAAATAGAACCATTTAATTTATCAGATGATAAACAATTAGATTTAACAGAAAAAGAAAGATTGTTAAAAAAAATAGAAAATGGAGATATTTTTAAACCAGAAAGGGGTGGAATATTAATATCTTCCGTCAGGCCAAATTTAAAGAAATTTATCACTATTACTGATAATGAGAAAGATTTATATTTTACAAAAGCATTTTTATATCTCTTACCTAAACAAAATTTAATAGAAAGTAGGTTATTAAAATATCTATTAAGAACAGTTTTATTTGAAAGATTAACAGGATTATGTAGAGAGGGAAAAGGTTATCCTACATTAAAAGAAAATGATTTAAAATTTTTCTTTATTGAAGATGAACTTATTGAAAAAATTAAAGCAAATAAAGATAGAATAATTCAGAAAATAAATGAGAATGAACAAAAAATTTCTCAGATCAAATCAAAAATTGAATCTCTCCAAGATATTATTGATGATGTGTTTGTCAAATATGAAGTTAAAAGTCAAAGATTCGCTGACCACAATGAAGATCATTTTGTGCTTAAAGCAAACAAAATAGGAAAAAATTTGTTTTTAAGATTGGGGGCGCAATACTACAGTTTTTTTGAAAATCATAAAGGATTACTTTTTGATGAAAATGGGAAATACGACCAAGTATCATTGGGGCGACTTATTAAAAAACACAAAGCACAAGTTTTAAAAAAGGGAATATTAGATCAATCGTATATTCTTCTGGATTTGGTACAATTAGAAGCGAAAACTGGTAGAATTCTTGATGAAACAAACGAGGTAGAGGAAATAGGTTCGGATAAGGTTGTGTTTGGAGACGCAGATATTGTTATCTCAAAGATAGACCCTTACCTTGCCTATGTCTTTATAAATGACAAAACCAAAAATTTTATCGGCACCACAGAATTAGTACCATTTAAAATAATCAACACAAACATAAATGTTCACTATTTAAAATATTGTTTACTTTCTAATGAATACATTAAAAAATCTGCCTTGATTATGTATGGCAAAAGACATCCGCGTATTGACATAAGAGATCTGCTTGCAATAAAAATTCCTCTACCAGATTTAGAAATTCAGCAGAAAATTGTTTCCGAAATCCAACAACGGGAAGAAAAAAGCAATCAATACAAAGAACAAATCAAAAAACTACGAGAAGAAATAGATGATTTAATTTATCAATCATTAAAATGAAATCTGTAAGCAAAAAAGCAAAACAACTTTTAGATGAAGCAACGAAGAAAGTAGAATGCAAAATCAACTAGATATGTTAAATATGAGCGATATATTTAAATACATTATTAACTTTACCCCTACCCCAAATTTTTTATCAGATATCGCAGCTTTTGAAGCTGTGGTTATAGGTCTTGCTATTCCTTTAAGTTTTGAAATTGTCTCTAGAATTTCTGAAAGATACCAATCAGAAGTTATAACAAAGAAATTCTTACAAAATTGGGAAATTAAATGGCTTCCTGTTTTTTTGATAGCGAATATTATTATCGCAATTGGTCTAAAATTTTTTGTGCAAGATAATCCTGTATGGCCCCTATGGAAAATCTTAGCGTGGATAACATTTATAGGCTTTTTATTTATTGCGGGTATCTTTTTATTTAAGTTTTTGCCTAAATTAAAACGCTATATGACGGATACAGATTTTATATTAAATGAACTTTTCAATGAAGCAGAAAAATTATTCAAATAATAAAAATTTAATATTGAAACAAGAAAGATTTATTCAATCCCTTGAAGGAATTGGCGATATACTAGTTTTTGAGACAAAAAGAAGAAATAGAAATAAAAATGTAATTCAAGGCTTGGAAAGAATAAAAAATATCATCAAAGATTTTTTTGCTATTCAAAAAAACGACCCCGATAAATTTGAACGTCTACTTTTGGCACAAGAATTTTTTGATCTATACAAAAAAGATGAAAAAGAGGCGAAATTTAGGCTAGCATTTGACCCCGATAGGTATCTGATTTCTTTTTCAACAGCCATCAATCAAGTTTTAAGAATTCATGAGGCGGCTATAGAAACGAAAAATGACGAGATAAGTAGATTTGCGACTTATAATCTTAATTGGATTCTTGCTGAAGTTAGCCAAATACCTAAGAACGATCTATTTGTAGAGCAATTATTAAAATATCTTGCCGAAGTAGCAAGGCTTGCTATAGAAAATCAAGACCGCTCAATGTATGCCGCCTCAATTCATTGGTACATTGACATAGTCTTTAATAAATTAAGACAAAAAGAAGGTGGTTTTGATTTATCGTATTTAGAACTATTTGATAAGCACTTCTTTTCTTCCGTTAAATATATAGTTTCTGAAAATCAAACATCTCTTTTTAATGACTTGGTTTCGTCTTTGGTTGATGGTGTACACGTTCCAGATTATTACAGAGGGAAGGTTTGGAATTATGGACATCTTATTTTACATAAAGACCTACAAAAATATAATCAACTTGACACAAAGTATGGTATAGAAAAACGAATTAAAGAGCTAGTCAATTCAGAAAATGACCTATATACAAAAGAAAAACTAGAATCGTGGTTAAAAAAATTTGATGAACTTAAATCAATTATCGAGCCAAATCTCAATGAGGAACAACGCAAAGAAGCACAAGAGATTGAAGAAGAAATTAGAGATTTTGCCATCTCGCAGTTTAAGTATCAAGATCTTTTAGAAATTGTTTTTGCAATAGGTGCGTATTGCTTATTTAAGCAACGATATAGCTATATCAAGTACCTTTGGGAATACAAACAACCACCTGACTCTGACGGCTATTGGATTGGTCATGATATAACCCCAAGAACATTAGACGAGATTATACAATTTTATTTCCGCAAAGGACTTTTTGAAAGAAGATTTGATTTTTGGGAAGGACATCATGGAAGTGAAAAATATTACAAACAATATTTCCTGTTGCTTCTGGCTCGTGTACTGCAAAGCGTTCCAGCAGATACCGAGGGTAGATACTCACAGATTGAAAATTATAAATTACCAGATTTACATATTTATAGATTAAGTGATATTGAGCACTCAATAGATGATTTTATTGAAGTGGCGAGAGACCTTAAGAAAAATGCAAATATGCTTGCAGAAATTGGTTTTGATACTACAAAGTTAAATGAAATTTTTGATGATAAACTTGTGCCATTCTTGAAAAAAATAAAAGAAGAAGCAACTAAGCAAATTTCTGCAAAGCATAAATCTGGTAATATTAGTCAAAAGAGAGTCGAAGAATTTAAAAAAGAAGTCTTAAAGAGTTTTTACGAGACTGCAAATTTACGTGACATTTTCATAAAATATCTCAAAGCATACGAGGATAAAACAAAAGAAATAATTTTAAGTAAAAAAGAGCGATTTGGAATTAATATTGTCGACGACAAAGCTGCTTTCTTTGATGAATGGCACGTGGATTACGTTAATTGGGGTGATAATTATGGACGCGATCTTGCTTCTGGTGAAAATTCATCCCTCCTTGATGAAATAGCTAAAGGTTGTCAAGAAATCTCAAAGGAAGATTTTGAAAGTGTGCTTTCAAAATTCAAGAATATAGATGATATAGTGATATTTGCAACAGATATTGCGTTCTGGCGGTTTTTTGAAGATTCTAAAAATTTTAAGCCTAAATGGTATAGAGATGTTAAGCAGCTTGAAGTAAAAAGTTTTGGTGGATGGTATAATTTTGATGGTCAGTTAATTCCCGTTTTCGAGACTTATCACCGTAAAATAGAAAAACAAATTTTGATTCTAAATAAAAATAGAATTGGGCAACTTATTCAACTTTCACCATTGAATGAAGGGGAAGATGAAAATTTGGTAAAGGATATTTTTTATATTAATGTTCAAGCATTCTCTGAAAATAATGGTTTAATGGAGCAATTTATTAAAAAACCGCCAGAATGGTTAAAGAAAATTGGCAACGAACAAAAACAGCGCGAACATTTACAAGAACGCGTGCTTATACACATTTTCGAGAGATTTGAGTATAATAAACCTAAAGATTTTGAAGGATATAAATTTCTTTTGAAAAAATAGCTCAACGTCCTCTGTTTTTTAGCCCTTCTTCTTCTGAAAAAATTTTGGCGAAGCCAAAGAGCAGACGGGTAAAAAGAAAAGGGGGTCTGGGGGAAATGAATTTTTGCCCGCTCACTCGTTTTGGGTGCAGGTGGGCGTGCGTCCGCCAAAGGCAGACGCACAGGTCAGATTTCAGCGTCGGGGTTTTGCTCAAAATGAGTTCGAATTTTATCCAAAAGACTCCGCCAAGATTTTTAATCAATGAAATATTTTGTTTACATACTTTACTCCCCTTCATATAATCGTACTTACGTTGGTCAAACTAATGATATTTCTAATCGTTTGAGTTATCACAATTCGGGCAAAGTTAAATCTACTAAACCTTTTAGACCTTGGACTTTGATTTATTCCGAATCTTTTTCTTTAAGGTCAGAAGCCATGAAAAGAGAAAAATGGTTCAAGTCAAAACAAGGCAGAAATAAAATTTTCGATATATTTAATAATTTCTTCCTCTCTGAAGGTAAAATCTCATTGTAATCTATCTCAGAATTTTAATTGGCAAGCTAAATACAGCAAAAGCTCTTGTTGATTTGAATAATTATCTCAAAACTTTAATTTGCTTTCTAATATCATCTTAAAATTCATTTAATAAACTTAAGATACTTTATTGATACAAATTGTAATTTGCTTTTTAATCTGTTTGATAACACGCATCTTATTTTTTACATCAAATTTTTTGATAAACAAAAAAATCTTATAAACTTATCAATCGTTTACCATAGTCTCATAATTATTAAAACAATTCACCAAATAATTGCTTATCTTTGTATTTCATTTTTAATTAAATAAAGAATTTCATCATGAATAATATAAATAAGATTAGAAACATTGCTATTATTGCTCACGTTGACCACGGGAAAACTACTTTAGTTGACCAGATATTAAAACAATGCCAAATATTTCGTAAAAATCAAATTGTGCAGGAAAGATTTTTAGATTCCAATGATTTAGAACGTGAACGCGGAATTACAATACTCGCAAAAAATATTAGTATTCCATTCAATGGCTATAAAATTAATGTAATTGATACACCTGGACATGCAGACTTTGGCGGTGAAGTTGAACGTGTTCTTAAAATGGCTGATGGTGTTTTGCTCCTTGTTGATTCTTTCGAAGGTCCTATGCCTCAAACTCGTTTTGTTTTAGAAAAGGCTTTGAGTTTACATTTAAAACCTATTGTTATAATCAATAAAATTGATAGACCTGATAATCGCCCTCAAGAAGTTTTAAATGAAATTTATGATTTATTCATTGAATTAGATGCTGATGATGAACAACTAAATTTCCCAATTTTATATGCAAGTGGAAGAGAAGGTTGGGCTGTTTATAATTTAGAAGATGAAAGAAAAGATTTAACCCCACTTCTCAATGCAGTAATAAATTTTATTCCTCCGCCACCTGATAATATCGGTTCTACACAAATTCAAATTTCTGCACTTGATTATAATGATTATGTCGGCAGAATTGGTATAGGCAAAGTTTTTAGAGGAACACTTAAGAAAAATGATAACTTATGTGTAATCAAAAGAGATGGAACCATTCATACAGTTCAACCAAAACAATTATTTGTGTTCGATGGATTAACAAGAACAGAAGTTGAACAGGTTCTATGTGGAGATATTTGTGCAATTGTTGGCATAGATGATATTGATATTGGTGATACAGTTGCAGATGCAGAGAATCCTGAACCACTCCCAATTATTTCAATTGATGAACCAACAATCAGTATGACATTCACTGTTAACAATTCTCCCTTTTATGGCAAAGAAGGAAAATTTGTTACATCTCGTCAATTAAGAGATAGACTTTATAAAGAATTACAACATAACGTTGCACTAAAAGTTGAAGAGACCAATTCACCTGATGCATTTAAAGTATCAGGAAGAGGTATCTTACATTTGTCAATCTTAATTGAAAACATGAGACGCGAAGGGTTCGAACTTCAAGTTCGTGAACCAAAAGTTATATATAAAGAAATTAATGGTAAAAAAGCTGAACCTATTGAAATTCTCGTAGTAGATGTTCCAACTGAATACTCAGGCAAAGTAATTGAACTTGTTGGGCAACGCAGAGGTGAATTAATTAAAATGGAAAATAAAGGAAATTTGCAGAAACTTGAATTTCATATTCCTTCAAGAGGTTTGATGGGATTAAGAACAAAAATTTTAACTGCTACTTCCGGTGAAGCTACTATGCATCATCGTTTCTATCAATATGAATACTTTAAAGGTGCAATTAATAAATCAAAAAATGGTGTAATAATTTCAATGGATACCGGCCCTGCTACGGCTTATGCAATTGATTCACTTCAGGATAGAGGTAAATTTTTTATTGAACCTGGAGAAATTGTTTATCAGGGACAAATAATTGGCGAACACAATAAAGAAAATGATATTGAAGTAAATATTCAGCGCGGTAAAAAATTAACAAACATGCGTGCTTCAGGTTCCGACAAAGCAATTAAAATCGTTCCACCAATCAAATTTACACTCGAAGAAGCACTTGAATACATTGAAGATGATGAAATGGTTGAAGTAACTCCAAAATCAATTCGATTAAGAAAAATTTACTTAGACTCTAATGAAAGAAAAAAATACAACTTAGGGAAAGCTGTTTGATAGTTATTAGGTTGCAAATTAAAGGTTGAAGTTTTCAGCTTAGAGGTCAAATGTTAAAGCTTGAAAAAACACGAAGTGGTTTAATATGAATAGTCAATAGGTTGAAGGTTACAGATTTGAAGGTAAAAGGTTATAAACCCTGAAAGGGTTTAATAGGAATAGATGAAATACCACAGAAAAAATATTTTTTTAGAACCCTAAAGGGGTTCAATGAAAATGAGTTAAAGGTTGTAGGTTTGTAAGCTAATTAATGCTGGCAGGATTAATGTGATAGATTTGGAAATTATGCCGTAAGGCATTCTTTTGGAACAAAATTATGCGCTAAGACATTCCTTCGAAACAAGAAATGGTTATATGTTACAAGTTGCAGATTACATTTTACAGGTTATAAAACCACAAAGTGGTTTAATATGAATAGAAGAATTATCACAGATAAAATATTTTTTCAGAACCCTGACGGGGTTCAATATTAGACGATGGGAACAGAAGCGCTTGGAATAATGGAAAATTGGAATAATGGGCTGGTGGATTGTAACACGAAACGAAGTTTCGATAAATATAAATGGTTACAGGTCGAATGTTACAACATGAAAAACCCAAAAAGGGGTTAAATATTAATAGAAAAAAGTTAACCAAATAAATTTTTAGAACCCTAAAGGGGTTCAATGAAAATAGGTTAAAGGTTGTAGGTTTGTAAGCTAATTAATGCTGGCGGGATTAATGTAATAGAATTACAAAATTATGGTGTTAGGCATTACTTTGGAACAAGATTGTGCCGTAATATATTTCTTCCGAACAGATGTTATAAACATTCCTTCATAATAAAATTTCAAAAACACCGTAGGGCTTCAATGCAAATCTTTTCTAAAAAAATATTATTTCATTTCTCTCAGCTGCTTCAAATGCATTCAATAATATCTTTATATCATTATACCCTTCTTCAAATGTATTAATGAATTTTTTCCCCTTGACAACGGCGTCATAAAATTCTTTAAACTCATTTTCAAAACCACCATCAGTTTCTACTTTAATTTTTTTTATATCTTTATTTTCTCTGTAAATTTCAATCACATTATTAGTTGTAATTATTGTTCCTTTGTCACCAAATACCAGTAATTCATTTTTATAAATTCCATTGACAGAAAAATAAATATTCAATACTCCATTTACTCCATTTTCAAATTCATAATTAAGTGAAAATGTATCGTCGGTTCCTATTTCTTTTCTGATTGATTTTTTAATAGCATAACCCGATTTAAAATTACCAAAAAGTAATCTCAGTGCAGCAATATTATGAACACCACCATCATAGACAAAACCACCTGGATATTTATTATTCTTTCTCCACTTAGTTTGAGCATATTTATTTTTTAATGAAAGATTATTAAATACATTCCATACAACTGAATAAACATTCCCAATAATTTTTCTTCCCAATAATTTTTTTATTTCTAAATAAAGATTATCATGCCTATAATTTTCTGCCAGATAGCACACAACATTTTTCTTTTTTGATAATTCAACTAATCTTTTAGCATCTTTTAGATTTGCTGCAAGAGGTTTTTCAAGAAATACATGCTTGTCAGCATTAATTGAATCAACTGCAGTTTTATAATTCAGTTCAATTGGAAGTGTGATATCAACCGCATCAACATTTTTATCTTTTAATAAATCTTTATAATCAAGGTAGTAAGGAACATTGCCTACAAGTTTAGAAAACTCTACTGCTTTTTTTTCAGTATGATTACATACAGCAGTAATTTCAAATCTGTCAGATAATTTTTCAAGTGCAGGCAAATGGAGTTCTCTTGCTGCAATTCCGCAGCCTATGATTCCCAATTTTATTTTTTTCATAAATTGACCTAAAAATTGTTGAATATTTGTTTTACAAAAATAAAAAACTCCCTCTTTTGGAGGGAGTTTTATTTGAGTTATAGGGGTTCTTTAGTTTGTAAGGAGCTTTTCTTTAAATCCCAGAGCTTTAGTTTGTCCATTATTTTTATTATCAAACTTAAAGTGGCTAATTAATTCTTTGAGGTTTGTAGTCATTCTATTAAGTTCATCTGCGGCTGATGCAATTTGTTGAATTCCTGCAGCACTTTCATTTGTAACTTTGCTTATAGTTTCAACATTTCGATTTATTTGTTCACTTGTAACACTTTGTTCTTCGCTTGCAGCTGCAACTTGATTTACCACATCAAGAACTGCATCAGAAGCAAGTATAATTTCTTTCAAAGAATCACCAGCTTTTTGAGCAAGAGTTTTACCTGATTTTACTTCGCTGCTTCCTTCACTCATTGATTCAACAACATTTTCAGTTACTTCTTGAATTCTCTTAATCATATCAGATATTTCTTTTGTAGCTTTAGTTGTTCTTTCAGCTAATTTTCTAACCTCATCAGCAACAACAGCAAAACCTCTTCCCTGTTCGCCTGCTCTTGCAGCTTCAATTGCAGCATTCAATGCAAGTAAATTGGTTTGATTTGCAATATCATCAATAACTTGTACAATTTCTCCAATTTGTTCACTATTCTTACCTAATACCTGAATCTTTTCAACGGCTTTTTCAACAAACTCTGCGATACGGTTCATACCTTCAACAGTTTTTTCAACAACTTCTCCTCCTTCACGAGCAACTTGTCCAGCTTTCTTAGATGCATCGGAAGCTAAAGTTGCGTTCTTCGAAGTGCTTAAAATTGTTCTTGTCATTTCTTCTACTTGAGTTACAACTTCAAGAGCTTGCGAACTTTGTTCCTGTGCACCTGCAGCCATTTGTTCTGTTGATGAAGAAATTTGTTCACTTATTGAAGCTGTAAGATTAATCATCTCTGCAATGTTTGATAAAATATTTGTGAGTGAATCACCAAGTGTATTAATGCTGTTTACAATTAACTTATGGTCGCCTTTGAACTCACCAGTAACTCTTGCATTAAAATTACCATTAGCCATCTCCTCAAGAACTTCAATTCCAGCTTTTATTGGCATGAATAAAGCATCAAGTGTTGAATTTACTCCAACAATAATTTCTTGATATGCTCCATAAAATTTATTTGCATCGCCACGTTTTGTTACCTTTCCTTCAATAATTTCTTCAGTTAAGTTTTTCATTTCTAAAATAAGATTCTTTAAGTTTCCAATCATTAATTCAATGCTCTTTGATAACTCATCATCTTCTGATAATACTTTCACTTCTACATCAAGATTACCCTTAGAAATTTCAATTGCAGCTTTTATTTTTTCATGTTGTGCATGCCTTAATTGTTCAAGCATATCGGATAGTTCACCAAATTCATCTTTGGAATCATAATGAACTACTTCTTTAAAGTTACCAACAGAAAATTTGGCAATTACATTTTTTAAATACTCAACAGGTTTGGTAAGAGAAGATACAATTTTTGTGAAAGCATAAAGGAAGAATAATAAACCTGCAAGCATTCCCGCAAAAATAACTATGCGAGATGATGTAATAGCATCAGATAAATTTGTATTAAGTGTTTCTCCTTCAGCTCTTAAATTTTCTTTTAAGTTCTGAAAATTATTAAGCATCTTTTCGCCAATTTCTTCGCCGGATGTTGTTGCAACTTCTGCAGCAAGTTCATAATCTTTAATTGCTGCAGCACTTAATGTTCCATCAATAACAAGACTTTTATAATCAGCCCACGATTTATTAACTTCTTTCAAATCTTTCTCAATTGAAGTCCCTTCATATTTTTTAATTAAATTGGTTAAAGATGTATCTATAGAACTTTTCATCTTGCTTAGGGACTTCAAATTTTTTTCCATCTGAGATTCAAAACTTGGGATGGAAAATTTAAGCAATGTATTTTTGATACCCTGAAATTCTCTATAAATTAAATCAACTTCATTAGAAGGAGCTATGTAATCAGAATAAATCTGATTTTTATAGTTGTTAATCTTAAACATCTGTACTAAATCGTTAAGAATAACTATTGTACAGAGAGCTCCGAGTACGAAGTATGATACACGAAGTTTAGCTTTGAACTTAAGATTTTTTATCGACAACATGGCTTTCATCTATTTTTGTTATTAATTTAACTTAAATACAAATGACATTGTTAATTTTACTTTTACAGGTTTGCCGTCTTTTTCACCGGGTTTAAATTTACTTGCTCTTAATACTCTTTCAACTTCTTCGTTACATCCACCGCCTATTCCTTTAATAATTTTAACATCATCAACCCCACCATTTTCATTAATATATGCCATTGCTATAACTCTTCCTTCAATACCAGCAGAGCGTGCAACACTTGGATAACTAATTTTTTTCATTAAATTAGCTAAGCCATCAACTGGTTCTGGCATTACATCAGCTATAGGCAGGTAATCTTCATCGCCTGGTAAAATTATGTTTTTACCTGCTATAGTTTTAGATGAAAACATAATTACAAATATTAAACCAAATAATACATATTTAGAGCGCATACTTTACTCCTGTATATTTTTACAATTTTTTAATAAATACCATTATTATTTAAGAAACCTGAATAAGCTTTATCAGAAACTTGAATATGATTGGTAAGCCATTTTGTTAAAAAGTTCATCAGTTCAAAAGATAAATTTGTTTTGCCTGATTTGTATTCAGTCATAAACTCATCAACTTTTTGTACGAACATATCATGTTCTTTTTTGTGTTTAATTTTTTCCGGATAATTATATTTTTCAAACAATTCTTCTTCTGATTTGAAATGTGTTTTAGTATAAGCAGCCATTTCAAAAAGAATTTTTGTAAGAACAGTGCTCGATTTCCCCTGCTTCATCGCATCATGCAATTCATTAATTATGTTAACAAGTTTTTTATGTTGATTATCCAAGCCTTTTATGTTAACGCTTAGATTATCACTCCAATTAATAAGCGACATATGAGCTCCATCATTTTCATTGATATTATCGATTAATTAAAAAATTTTTTAAGTAACTATTTGAATAATTTTTAAAATTATTCTTCTTGATTTATAGTGCTTAATTCTAATTTTTCATTAGATGATAAAATTTTCTCTAAATCAATTAGAATTAATAATCTATCTTCAAGTTTACCAACTGCTTTTATAAACTCTGAATTGACATTTGTAACTAAATCCGGCGGTGGTTCTGTTATTGATGCTGGGATACGTAATACTTCAGTTACGGCATCTACGATAAATCCTACTGTTTTGCCTGATACTTCAACAACAATAATTCTTTTATCTTTATCAACTTCTTTTCTTGGAAGACCCAATTTACTTCTGAGGTCAATTACAGGTATTATTCTTCCACGAAGATTAACAACTCCATCAACAAAATCTGGTGCATTGGGAACTTTAGTTACTTGCATCATTCTTATAATTTCTTGAACCATTAAAATATCAACAGCATATTCTTCATCAGCTATTTTGAATCCTACCAGCTGAAGTATTTCGGCAGTTTCATTTTTTACTTTTGATTTTTCATTCATCGTCAACCTCAAAATAATTTTAATACATAATATTATCGAAAACAGAGTTAGTATGTTTAACTAATAAAAAAAGGCAGACAAAAATTGTTTATCTCTGCCTGCCTTTCGGAGTATGTATGTTAACGTAAAGGTGAATAGTTTTCGATTGAACTTTACACAATTTACTTACCTTTCAGCTCTTTAATTATGGCTTCAGCAACTTTGTTTATTACTTCCTCTGAATCATAAAATTTGTTAGCAATTTTTTGTTTAATCTCTTCTAACTTTTTCGAAGCCATTTCGCTCTTTGCTAAATCTCTGGCTGCAGAGGAGATTTCAATTTTGTCTTTATCCTTTACCTCGCCTGAACCTTTTGAATCCGTAGTTTTTACCTGATTAGGCGAAGGTGTAAAAGGATTATTGTTTGAAATACCTTTTATTTGCACAGTTTCACCTTAAATAATTTATAATTTTTCTCTGGCTATTTAAGCTGGATATCTCTTTTTCAAGTTTTGAGGCTGCCAGCTTAAATTGCTCTATTATATTATCGTATTTTTTTTCAATTAGTTTAGCCCTATCACACACTTCAGGAACATTTTTTTGAAGATAATCCACTCCATACCTTTTTATGAGTTCATCTTTGATTTTTTGAATTACCATCATAGTTTCAAGAGCAAGCTGAAATTTATCTTCAAAATTATCTGGATTAATTTCATCAAGCTGAGCTGACAAACTATCCAGCAAATTAATCATTGCACTAATTTTATTTTTTAAATCTTGTTCCATAAAAAATTATCCTAACTTGTATAAGATGAAGAGCCAAACAACGAAAAATAATTTTGATACGATAACAACTGTGCTAATTGCATTTGCATCTTTTGATATTTGGACCTTAAGATTTCTGCATTTTTGTCAATACTTTTTTGTGCAGCAGAAATGCTGTCATTCAATGATGATATTGTTGTATCAAAATTTGATTTTGCTTTTGCGATGTAACCATCTGCACCGAGATATGGATTAATTCTATCATACAGTTTAACTGCTATACCATTTGTGTCTAGTGTAAATAAATTTATCAAGCCATTCAGATTATTATTAATAACATCTTCTAATCTGTCTGAATCACTAAGGACTAAACCGTTGTCGATATTAAACGTAATTCCAATTTTAGATAAAGTATTAATTTCATTGTCAGGAATTCCTGCAACTGAACTATAAGCAATTGTACTTAATATGCTCAGTAAAGACGAAGCAGTTGTATCACTAACAAACAAACCACGGGAAGAATCAACTGTCTTTGATTTATCTTTAATGTATTTATAGATATCATTAAACTTTGTGATAAAGTCATTAATCTTATCTTTAATCTTTGTTGAATCATTTTTAACTGTTATTTCAACATCTGCATCAGAAAATTGCATTACAGATTTTAATGTAATTGTAGTACCATCAATCAAATCAGTAATGATATTTGAGTTTCTTTCAACATTAATACCATTAAATGTAATTTTGGCATTAAGCTGGTCAAAAGTATAAAGAAATCCTGGTGTATCATTGCCGGTATTTTGAACAAATGCTTGCCTTGTTGTTCCTAAATTCAATCCAACTGCAGATAATGCTGCACTACTACCGAATTCGGAAATTTCTGTAATTCTGTAATCATAACCAGAATTTTTAGATTTGATTGATAATTGAGAATATCCTGTAACAGGTGAAAAGAGAGAAGCACTTACCAACCCCGAAGCACCTTTTTCTTTAGTTACATTAATTCCTAATTCACTTAATAATGTGCCAGTATCATTTTTTATAGTAATATATTTTGAAGAATCATTAACTGTAATTTTTAATTGATAATTAGAACCATCTACAATTTTTTCTACGGTTAATCCACCGATAGAATTAATTTGTGAAATAATGCTATCAATTACATCGCTGTAATTTCCTGCAGAATAATTTATTACTGTTTCAGTTCCATTTAAATCTATTACAAACGAACCAGATGAAGTTGTGCTGCCAGAAATTGATGAAGAAAGAACTACAGCTTTATCAGAATTAATTGCACTTTGAATTTTTTGCATCAAAGTGCTATTTGAAATTTGGCCATTAGTAAAATCTGAGCTGTCAAAAGTAACAGATACTTTGCTTACAAATTCTCCGCCTGAACCATCTCCTGTTTTAATAACAAATTCATGTGTGCCTGGAGTTGTAATAACTGTTGAAGGTGCACTTGAATTTAAATCTATAGATAAAACCGTATCATTCTTTGCAAGTTGATTTATTCTGATTGAATGAGTTCCGTCCAATGCACCTGAATTTGCAACTACATCTAAAAAATTTGTATTGGAAGATTCTGCAGCTTTAGAGTAAAAAATAGAATTGGATGATGCGCTTTTAAGTTCACTTAAAATAGATTTCAAAGAATCAAGTTTGCTGCTTAATGTAGAGTAAGCAGAGTTAAGATTTTCATAATATGATTTGCGTTTGGTTAAAGGAGTTATTCTCTTACTCTGTTCGTTAGTCTTATAAGTATCAACTAAATTATTGATACCCGATGTTGTAAGCGCATCATATGCCATGCTTTATCTCATATTTTTTAATGCATTAATCCAGGTATCTCTAAGTTCAGTTAAAATTTTCAAAACAATCTGGTTATTGTGTTTTCTCATTTGTTCTTGGCAGAACTGATAAAGTCTCAATAAACCTATTGAAATTTCTTTAGCAGCAGGGTCATCAAAATTCAGAGAATTAATCAAAACCTGAATTGCATCATTTGTTTTGAACAAATCATTTTTTTGGCAATTCAGAATTGCGAAATCATAAACTTTTAAAATCAGTTCTTGAGGAGTTGCATTATTGATTTGATTGAAGATATATGGATTACTTTTGTTTCTTAATGTTTGTGCTGTATACATTTTTTTAATCCATTATTTTTTTTATTTAATGCCCCCTCACATAGAGGGGGCTTTAGAAGACATTCTCTTTATTATTTTCAACTAATGTTTATTACTTCAGGTTCATATTAACGGAAAAGGTTAAGAACCTGTTGAGGTGCAGTATTCATCTGTGCAAGCATTGCTGTTGCAATCTGAGCACCAATTTGTCCCTTAGTTGCATTCAACTGCTCCATTGCTACATCGGCATCAAAG
>NZ_BAAJAO010000027.1:0-28563 GCF_057554405.1 Rosettibacter sp. KY25
AAAGTCGGGACTACCCCCGCTACAAAGAAAACCTCATTTCAGAATGAGGTTTTTTACTTTGAGGGATTTTATGAAATATTATGTCTATGTAATCGAAAGTTCTGAGGGTTACCGCTACACAGGTATGACAGAAAATCTTGAAATTCTACTCATATTTGACCACTTCGTGGTCCTTAATTTATTTATAAAACTTGCTAATAATATTAAACAACTTTATGGTTTTCTATAATCAACCCCGAAGGGGTTAAATATTAATAGACAAAATTATTCACAAATAAATTTCCAACCCTGAAGGGGTTGAATGATAGCTCAATATTATTTTCTTCAACTAATGCTGTGATTTTTTTTTAATTGATCATTCCCTCTATTAATATTTGACCACTTTGTGGTCAGATTAATTTCTTTGTCTAATCCTTGCTACTCATATTTGACCACTTCGTGGTCAATTTATTTAATTTGTTAATCACACCCAATTAATATTCAACTTTTTGTGGTTATTCTAAATCAACCCCGAAGGGGTTGAATTATCACGCCGAACAATATTCAACTTTATTGAACTATCAATTATTCAAAATCTCTCTACTGATTTTTCCCAAAAAATTAATTCCTAAAAACTCATTCGATAAGAAACCGAAATAATTCTAAAAATAATTTTCACTTGTTAAAAAATGATACCAACGCAAATATTTCTTAATCCTTTCAATATCTTTCTCATTCAATTCTTTATACCTTTTTACATCAAGATTATCTGTCAAATCATTTATCTTCACATTTACTGCAATACTGTTCGTTATTACTCTATTAATAAATTCTTCATATGTTTCACTTTCATTCTTCGTTAAACATTTCAATGCATTAATGATATGCTCTGGAAAACCCTCAGTTTCTAATTTTTCAAATGTCCATTCTGTATCTTCTACAATATCATGCAATACCCCACATATCTTCTCATCAAGAGTCTTTCCCATATTCATTACTCTAAATACATGTCCAATATAAGGTTGTCCATTTTTGTCAACATGATTTTTGTGTGCTTCCTGTGCAATTAACATTGCTTTGTTCAATAATTCTTCTTTGGTCATTACAGTTACCTCACTTATTAATGATTTCGAATATGTCATTTAAATTTACTTCAATGTTCTTCTTTAGAACAATTGAATCTGCAAGTTTAGATATTTCTCTATCAGCATTAATTTTGTTCAACATATTTATAAATTCTTGTGTCGATTTATTTTTTAGTTTATAGCCATCTTTAAGTACATTCATAACTGTATAAGCAAATTGTAAAAACTTTCTTTCATACAAATCAAGATAATTAACTATAACTTCATCTTCTAAAATAACTTTTAGAATCCAATAAAATTTACTATGCTCTAACAGTTGTTCAGTATATTTATGCAGAATCTTCTGAAAAGACCAATATGCATTATCTTTATCGAAGTTCGTTTTAAAATAATTATCCGCTAATGAGTATTTATAATCGAAATAAATAGAACCTGCAATCAAAATTCCGAATAAAGACAATTCCCATGTATGATAATAATGTTTATCATCGGAGCGCAGCAATCCAAATCTGCGCAGTTCTAATGATGCAAATCTTGTATTTGTAATAAATCTCTGAACCCCTGTTTTAGTTTTTGCAAAATCTCCTTCTTTTAGAAATGCTTCACAATCTTTCATAAAATTAAGTGATGTTTGCAGAGCAGACCAGTTCCTTCTATGATTTACTAAAAGATAAATCATCAACGGCATGATTAAATGATATTTTGAATATGCATTACTATAACCAAACAAACTTTCATATTCTTTTAACTGCTGATGCTCTTTACTTAAGTTCGGATTCTCTATTATTCGAAGTTTATATTTTAAATTCCAGGATTGATACTCAAGCAATTTTAGCTGAAGTTCTATTTCTTCAAGTAATTTTGGATTTTGGGAATTTTTATATTCGAGAACAAGCTCGTTGATTAGATTTACTATTGAGACATCCATAATAGTATAAGTTTAGTGATATTCAAAAATAGAAAAAAATTAAAGAAGTGAATTTAAGTGACGAGAATTTGAGAATATTTTTTTGCATAATTTTTTCACTTAACAAATGAATCATTCATTTTTATTTTTGGTGAATGACTGATGTAATTTAGAATCAAATTAAGTCAATAAAAAATAAAAACTATAAATTATATTGAGTATTCAAGTAATAGGCTGTCTATACAGTTTATCCACCCTCTATAATTTTTTTGTTACTGCATTGGTTCAATTAAAAAAAATCTTAATGGAAGATAATTATTAATCTCTCACCTCAGTTTATCTGAAATATATTTATTCGCCTCGACAGATTTTCTACTCGAGTTCCGCTTACTAAAAAAATTTTAATTAATCAACAGAAAGAGTCAAATGAGATTTGTCCACTGTATTTTTCTCTACCGGAGGAACTGTCTATTTTTTTATACGCAGGTTCACCGACACAACTGCGTTTTTGACTCATTTTCGCAGTTTTTAAATTTTTTCTTCTGTAGAATTATCATAGAGATGATTAGCTATTTCCTGAATTGATATTTTAGAAATGGTCTTAAGCTGCATCTTTTCTCTTAATTTTTCAAACTTATACTTAAATAAATCATTTGCCTGCATTATATATTTTTCTATTATTTCTTCGGCTTCTTTAATTTGCTTGTTTTCAATATAGGCAAAAGCAAGTGTATATGCAGCATACGGAGGCAGGTTCTGATATTTCTTATAAATTGGTTCGAGTGTTTTTATTGCAGCAGAAAAATTCTCCTGTAATATATTCAACAGTGCAATTTTTTCTAAAACAAATATTTTATTTTGATTCCTCATTTCTAGAGGAAAATTAGTTTCCATTGCAAGCTGAAAAAATTTAAGTGAGTCAATTGCATATTGTTTTTCTTTTTTAAGTGAATAAAGATAAAGCTGAATTGTTCCTTTCAAATATGATTTATAAACACCACATACAAAATTATCACAACTTGCCATTTCAATTACTTCTGTTTCTATTTTTTTCTTGCTGTAATCTTTTTGAATGCACTTATCAATGTATTGGTCTGCCTGCAAAAGATTTGCATATGCTTCTTCTACTGGAATTTTATTTTTTTGAATAAAATAGTTTTGTTTAATTCTTGCCAGCTTAAGAAATTTTTGTGCAAGATGATAAAGTGATTTTATATAAATCTTTTTTTGTTTTTGAATATCTTCTGAATTAGTAAATGATTCATATATCAATTCAATTTTTTGAAAACATTTTATTGATTCTGTTAATGCAGATGTATAATCAACAAATTTTTCTTCGGCAAGTTCTTCATTAAATTGTTTAAAAAATTTGTGTGTGCCTAAAATATCTGAGTATAACATTGCTTTACGATATAAATCTGTTAATCTGTTTGGATTTAATTCCAAAGCTAAGTTCAAGTATTTCAATGCAAGTTCTGCTTCTTCAAAAATATTTCCATCTCTTCTTGAACCAGGCGTTGTTAATTCATTTACAGATTGGTAGTAAGTATAAGCAAGATTAGAATAAAATGTAGGATTTTGAGGCTCAATTTCAATTGCTCTTTTTCTTAATTTAATTGTAAGTTCTCTAAACTTTCTTTTTTCCTGAATGAATTGATTTCTTTGATTTTTATCTGAGAATTTCTTTTTAAGATTTTCAGAACATTCTGAAAGCTTTGCTGTCGAAAATGAAAATGCATTTAAAAGTTCAGCATCATACCAGATTTTACTTTTTTCAATTGGTTCAAATGTTTGGAAAATTCTATATATATCTTGCCAGTTATTTTGTTCTTCAAGTTTTTTAATCTTAGAAATAATTTCAATTTCGTTTAGGATATCTAAAAATTTTACTTCATCAACTACACAAAGGAATGGTAACTCTGATATGGAGTTTAGATTCATGTATTTTTTGAGTGCATCTTTAATATGGAAAGATTGGAATTCGAGTGTATTTTCAATTTCAAAATAAATTCTTAAAAAATTAGGCTTTGTTTCCACATTTGTTATTTTGAGTAATAATGCATTACTAAATTTTTGATGAGATTTACAATAATATAAAATTCCAGTTTGAATAGAAGATAAAGAATTGTAATCGCATGGAAGAAAATCTAAAATATCTGATAGATATTTATTACTCCAATAGAAAGAGTTGTATTTAGGTTTATTTTCCAACGCTGTTGCTATTAAAAATTGCATAGTTCTCCAATGATTTTTTATACTTAATTATTGTGATGATTAGTAATACTGAGTTATTTCATTTTTTTCTATTCCAATAATTTTTTTGCCTATATGTTTTTGTTCTTCTGCATGATAAAAAATAATAGAGTCTTTTTCTTTATTAATTATTTGAAGCAACTCTTCTTTCAATGCTTGAAATTGTTTTGCTGTTAGTTCTCCTTCGAATGCCGAGTTTTGAACCCAGTTCATATATTTTCTAAATGTTTTTAATGCTTTAGCCAATCTCTTTGGATGTGTTATGTCATAAACAGCTATGTAAAACACTTTATTAAGCGGCTCTGTATGGTTCATAACTTTTCAATTTTCCTTCAAGATAATTGATTAAATTGTAGCACTCCATTCTAATCAATGAACGATAAGAAATTCTCCTGTTTAATCTTTTATGATGAATTACTGTTGAAAGTCTATTTTCAATTTGTTCAACAAATTTTTTACGTGGATTATCTTTTAAGTAATAACCCTCGTCAGTTATAGTAAAATCATCTTCATCAATAATATTAAGATTCAGCACACGGAATATTACTTTATCAACAATTATTGGTTTAAATATTTCTGATAAATCATAAACAAGAGAATGTTTGTTATCCCCAATTTCGTGAATGAAGCCAACAAATGGATTTAATCTTGTTCTGAATATTTCAGTCAGAATTATTGCATAAAGAATTGAGTTGCCAAACGATATAAGAGAATTAACAATTCCTACTGGTGGCTGTTTTATTCTTTTATAAAAGTCAGTTTCTTTTTTAATTAGAGTTTGCCAAGCCGTGTAATAAATTGTTCGAATATTTCCTTCGTAACCTAAAAGTTCCGATACAGTTTCTGCAAAATGAATTTGTTCAAGAATAGAATTGATATTAGCAATTTGTTCAAGCAGTTCGTTATCATCTGATAATGAGTTTTTCAGATTAAATAAAATATTTTTTACAGCAGATTCTAAAATTGCTTTTGCGATATAAAGCCTCTTGTTATAAGTTAAATATGCTTCATACTGTAAAAGCTGAATGTAACCAGAACTGTTTTTATTCACTGGAATAAAACTGCCAACATAATTTCCGTAGTAATTAAAAATGTGAACAGGAATGTTATAATAACTGGCTATTTTGAAAAATTGTGTGTTAAATCTAAGTTCGCCAAAAGAATAAAAAGCTTCTACAGATTCAGCAGGTATATGCTTTGGTTTATCAATTAGTTCATCTTTTCCCGGCGGCAAAATCACATTTTCATTTTCTGTTTCATAAATATCTATTCTGTGCAAAGGTTCAGTATCTTTAACAGAACTTAAAATGAATGAATTATCTTTTCTGCTTAAAATAGAATTTGAAAATATGTAGATATTATTTTTCATGATGCATTATTCATCCCATGGTTCTTCATCACCTGGAATTATTTCAAATTGAGAGAAACAATCGGTACAAATACAATATTTAATTTTACTGGTGCCAAAACCTTCATATTCTTCTAAAGGAATTGTATCAAGTACAGTTCCGCAGAGAGGACAAAAAATTACAAAATAATTATCATCACAAATTTTATCTATACAATTGCTGCAAAACGAACCTTTGTATTGAACAAGATTGGTGCATTCTTTAACGCTGCATTTGTGAGCTTTTAATATTTTAATTTTTCTTTCCAAATTAAATTCTCCTTTATTTATTAGAAGAAAAAGTGCGGCAAGATGTTACTCTGAACTGAACGCCCTCGAAATTCAGCGAGTCACAATCTTAACCGCACTCGGTATGTCGAAAAGAACAGAAATTCTACACACTAAAATTATTTTGTCATAAATGAACTATAAAGAATAGAAATATTTTGAAAATGTTATTGATTTGCCCTGCAAGTTTCAATTTAGCAATACAACAAAACTAAAAACTTCATCAACCCATCTGATTACATAAACAAATTATCTTCTAATCAATAAGAGATTATTAACTTCACTTTTTCAAAAAAGAATTGAAAATTTTTTGCAGCATTTTGCCTGTCATTCTTCCTGTTGTACGTCTTACAATTCTTTGACCAATTTTCCCTTTCTGGATTGCATTTACATCTCCAAGCAATCTTGCAATTGAATAAAGAATATTTCGAATAGAATTAATTGTCATATTCTTCCCTCGAAATAATATTTTTGAAAAATTGATAAATTAACTCACGGTTCAAAGCATTGAGGTCGGTTTTAAGAATTTTATATTGTTCTGATTTCATATTCTGTTCTTCGAACCATTTTGACCAATATTTTTTGAGTATATCAAAATCTTTAGGTGAATTTTCAGAAGGATTAAACTCAGCTGCAAGAATATAAAGTTTAGAAAGGTCATTATTCAGTTTAATTAAACCGTAATTTTCTTTATCAAAAATTTCTTCCCAATTTTCTAATGCACGAAAATATTTAACATGGTCAGCTTTTTGTACTAAATAACTAAATCTATTGCCATTACGATACTTGCTGTTTTGATGATAGATATAACCATCAGTAAGTATGACAAGAATGTTAATATAATTCGAATCTCTTGAAATACAATCGTCAACCACCCTATGTTTGAAATAATTGAAAAGGTCAGAACCCTCGTAACTTCTGGCTTTTGTTGCAAATGAATAAAGTTTTTTAAGATGATTTTTATAAATCTGTGAAATCCTGTTAAAAATTTCTTTACGCTGTTTGAATTCATATTTCCCAAAATCAATATTAAGAGAATCTGCAATTTCTTGATAAATTTCATAATTGAGTGAAGGATAGAATATAGTTTTTATTTTGTCTTCGCTTTGAACAACACCTTTTTGATTTAAATAACTTTTGAAGGCATCAACTACATAAGAAACTATATTAATATCTTTTTCATATTGTTCTGGATTTAATTTTGATGATATTCTATCAGAAAGGTCAATCAAGATAGATACATTCAGATTTTTAAAATTACTCGATTTATCACTTTTTGATTTTTCTTCATTTACTTTTTCATAAGAACAAAATTGAAATAGCATTACAATAATCAGCAATGATATTTTAGAACCGATATTTTTGATTAGAAGCTTTTTCATATTATTGAATTCCCTTTAATTGACAGAAATTATTAAGAGCAGTTTCAATTTTCATAATATAGTCTTCGGAATAATTTCCGTTATTAAGATAGTTAATCCAACCAAGAGCATACTCGGTAATTATTTTTTTGATTTCATGAGTGCTGAATCCAACTTTATCATAAATTTTCGTTATCTCGGTTGTTTCAATATTAAGATTGTAAATTAAAGTTTCGAGTGAGGATATTTTATTTTTGATTTCATTTACTTTCGATTCAGCTTCAGCTTTTTTATCAATTAAATATTTCTCCATGTTTTCAAATTTATTTTTATTTATCCTGTGTTCATTATAAAGAGAAAATATTTTTCCAAAAAGCATGTAAACACAGAAACCAAGAGCAATTATTATCCAGAAATTTAAATCTGTTAATGCATCACGAACTGTAAATGGTTTTATGTTTCCAAAAGTATTTATTGCTTTAGAATTATAAATTCTTTCTGAGATGTGGTAAGCCAGAATAGCATCAACAATAAATGTAAACATAGCCACCGAAACCCAAGTATACTTATAATATTTTGCTTGATTATTTTTTACATACTCAATTACAAGTCCAAGTCCGAGAAATATAAAAGGAGAAAAAATTACAAGCATAAATGCTGATACACCTTTACGAAAAGATTCTTCAAGAGCTTTAGGATAAAATATAGAATCGAATAAAGTATATTTAGTTATGCTTATATCACGGAATACAGCTGAGTAAACAACAGATGTATAAAAGAAGTATAGAAATATTGCAATGAATACGCTCAGCAATCCATAAATCCATAAAAACATATTATCTTTTTCAAGAGAAATAAATTTTGATGGATCTTTTTTGAATTCATTCAATGCATTTGTTGCTTCTTTAAGATGAGCTTCTGCTTCGGGTAATTCTTTTTCTAAAAGTCTGGTTTTCTCTTCTGAATGAATAGATATTTTTTCAAGAACAACTTCTTTTTGCTTTTCAATTTCAGCATTTTTTACTTCAATTGTTTCTTTCATGTTATCTAATTTTAAAAGCAAATCAGAATAAAAATTATCAAGGCTGATATTAAATGCAGATACAGACCCCCCAACTTTACCAGCATCACGAAATCCTTGAGTATAATAATCTGTAACTTGAGTGTTTTGCATTTCATTATTTTGATTTCTTGTAAATGGTAAAATTGATGACATAACTCCTCCAGTTTTCAATATTATTTATGTTTAGAATGGTAAGTCTGAATCATGTTTAGGTTGATTTTTACTTACATTTTTAGAAATAAAAGAAGTATGAATCATATGTTCTAAATAATTAAGTGTAAAACCAGTAAAATTTTTATGCTCATATCTTTTTTGTTCACCAACTCCAACCGATGGAAAGACAAAATATTTTAGATTGTCAACATCAGAAAGAAAATCATCAACAGTTGTAAATGCAAAATCTCTATCGATAATAAAATTTTCTTGTTTATAATTTTGGGAATCTAACATTACGCTGTTAATCACTTTGGGAAAGTATTCCTGATAAATATCTGTTCTATTAAAAATTTCTATTCTTACAAGTTCAGAACCAACAAATACTGCCATTCCATTTGCATTCTTTTCTGCATAAAAATTATTTACTTCATCTTTTATTTTTTTTGATTCCTTATTAATCAATTCTTCTAAATTCGATGTTGATGATATGTCTCTTCTTCTCATAAAGAAAATCTCTATATCTTCCCACACTTCCTGCTGGTTGGGATCATATTTTTTTTCTTTCTTAAGATTTTCAGCCGTATTTCTATTAATTTTACTATACAATTCATTGGGAACAACATGATCAGATTTATCAAATTTTTTGCTTGTATTCCTCCATCTACCCTGTTCAATGCAGCTGACTGGTATTTTTGTATTGGAATTTGGAGGCAGCAACATTGAAGTATTTACAACTCTATTTTGCATAGCTCCAACAAGTATATCGCCAGCTGAAAAGAATACATATGATTTAGAATTATTTTTAACCAATATTTCTTGAACGGTAGCGAAAATATCATCGTTCTCTGTCACCTCAATATAATTGCTCTTAATTGCAATGGTGCTGGAAATGTAATCGAAAGAATTAACTGGTTGTTGTATGAATTGAACAACCGACAAGTTTTTCTTTGCAGCCAAAGGCTGATGAGCTTTTGATAGATTCTGGAATGATAATATTGTTATTTGCATGACTTCCCTCTTTTATAAAATTTACTTTGTAAAATTCATAATTAATAATTATATGATAAAGGAAAGAAACATTTCGGAAATATTTCCGAGCCCTCGATGATAAGTTGAATTATTTTAATTCCCTTGGTTCAATAATTTTGAAACGATTAATATCTGCTTTAATCATATAAGTGCTGCCGCCCCACTTCCTATCCGAATCAATGATAAATAAATTTGCTATATCGTTATCTTTTATCAACTCCTCAATTTTTTTATTTACTTTTGACCTTCTCTGCAAGAATAAACTACTATCCCATTTTGTTTTTTCCCATTTATCTTTTTCTATAAAACGATTTCGATAATAATTTTTGTAATATTCAAAAAATTTATTTTTAGTTTCTTCGGTACAAAATTCATTTATCGAGATATTTTTTTTCCCTTTCTCTTTAGATTCAACAAAAAAGAAATAAAAAAGAAATTCCATTGGCTCCATATCAATTTTTTCATTTCCAAACCTCAATTCTCTTCTTTCAATATCTAATACAAGTTGATTACTTGGTGCTAATATTTTTAGTTGTTTTTGAGTATGTTCAACAATTTCATCAAAGTTGAGTTTGAGTAATTCAGAAGATTTTATTTCTGAAGAAAGCAAAGAACGTAATCTAACGAACGGTATTTCTGCAAGTTCAAGGTCATTAATCTCTTTCTTTGACTTTGGATAGAAATCTTTAAACTCATGTTCTTCTTTTGTGAGCACATGAATTAATTTATCATTTTCTCTTGCAAAAATTGAAAGAGCATTTGCCAGATGCACACTCATTGATTTGCGTCCACCAGTAATTGAACAATATAAAACATTATTTGGGTCAGAAGATTTTGTTCTTATAAATTCACAAACCTTATTTGGGAAAAGGATATTGTCTTTGTCTGATCTAATATCTGAAAGTTCAATAGATTCTTCTTTTGCAACGATTATATGTTTTTCGCTTTCATCGAAGAGAGGCTTTTTGATTTTGTAGATTTTACACATTTCTTCAATTTCATTTTTTAGAGGAGATTTAGGAGTAGTTGGAGCTTTATCTTTTCCAAGTATAACATCACGACCTCTTTTTGTTGTGAGCACATAAATTTCGTCAATCCTAATTTTCATTTTGTAAGAAAGACAGAACAAAGCTTCTGTAACAATTTGAGGAGTTAATCCAGAGACACAAATAAGAAGATTTTTAGTTTTCATTTTTAATATTCAACTCCAATTTATCTTTTATTTGAAATAAATCATTAAAAACAACTTTACTCAGTAAAGGGAGAAACTGTTCTGAAGTTATTGCGCGAAAGTTATATTTTTCTTCAATTAATTGACAATATTTAGGAACAGCAGAATGCAGAACACAAAAAGCATGATTTTCATCCAGTTGAAGAATACTATTAATTGAAGAATACTTTTTAATATCTTTTTCATCAAAACTTCCGCTTTTGCATTCAATCCAATAAATATAATCTTCTATTGCAGCTACTACATCGAGTTCAAAATGTTTATTATAAATACTGACAAGTTCAACATCATAGAAAATTTCATAATTAATATTTTTAAAGTAAACAGAACATTCATTAATTATTTTTAAGAACAAGGAACAGACATAAATTTCAAGCCATTTACCATTAATAATTGACTTAAATTCATTTAATAATTTTGATGGATTTTCACCATCATAATCTTTTAATAGTTTTTGCCAATTATTAATATTACCTATCCCGCCATAAAAACATTCTTTTGATAATTTATTAAATCTATAATCAGATTTATAAAGTTTATAATTAATAACACTTAGATTGAATTGTTTAAAAAAATTGTCAATCATAATGCCCTCGACAATTTTAAAAACAAACTCATCAAAAAGAGATGAGTTCATTAAAAAATCTACAAAAATTTTTGTGTACTCAGATCTTTTAATGATAATGTTCTTATATTCAAATCCTTAGCCCTCTGTTGAATTCGAGGAGTAAGTTGTTTTGTTGTAATAAGAAATGCTTTTCCGTATGTCCCTCCTGCAATATTTCTAAGAGTTTCAATTTCATAAATATCTTTATTAGGATCTGTGTTTCTACCAGTCTTACACGAAACCAAGTATAGTTGATAATCCTTCATGAAAATTAAATCTATTTCATTTTCTACATTACTTGAAGAAACAATTTTAACTCCGAGTTCGGGATTAACTCCAATTTTTTTAAGAAAATAATAAATATAATATTCAAGCCATTCACCTTTAAGAAATTTATCGTTATCATAAACAAACTTTTTATTATCAACAAACAGAATAAAATTAGATGATGTTTTTTGAATAGAAAATAATTTTTCTTTTCTATCATTAAAAATTTTAGAATCTTGATTTAAAAAATACTCGCTCCGGAATTTGTCTATGAAATTGGAGAATTTCTGAAGGAGATTCTTACGTTCAAGTATTTCAAATAATGTATAATATTCAAGCTTACCAGAATTTGTTCTTGTTTCAATTATATCATAGCCATAAGAATGAAGATAATCCAAAACTGAGATTTCAAGCTGTAGTTTTTCAGTTTTGAGTTCGGGATAGAGGTGAACAATTTGATTCCTCTCTGTATTACAATAAATAATAGGTTTACTACATTCAATAAAAGATTCGTAAGCAGCAAGAGCCATAAGTTTAGTTCCACCTGTAACATTCAGTATGACCCTGTCTTCATACTTCATAATCTCATTTTTAACAGTTTGTTTGAACAAGTGATAATCATAAGCATCTAGGTTATCAATTCTATTGACTTTTATAGATTTATTAGAAAAAAGTTTTTCGAGATAATCAGCACTTTTCTTTTCTTCTGGGGTAGCAAACAAAACAACCAGTTTAGGTTTAAACATTAAGACTGGCAAAACATTAGCCATTGATTGTCGGGATACAAGACAGAAAATAGTGTTCATAATTTTTCAAGTATCAATTGAAGAAAATATATCATTAATAAAATTAGTAAATTAATATTTGTATTTTCGATTTAGATACTCAGCTGCCCAATTGAGACTTTCATTTGAACTGTCTGACAATATTATTTGGAATCTTGCACCGAATTTATCTTTATCAACATATGTTCCTAATAATATATATTCTTGATCAGTTTTTTTAGTAAAAAATTCAATATCCTTAATAGATTTTTGTTTTGAATAACTTAATGACCAACAAGTTTTTATCCATTTATTCTCTAACCATATTTTATAGACAAAATCCTTAAATCCTATTGGGTAATGGTCATCACGAAAAGTTGGTTCTTTCCTTTCTGAAGTAGATAATTCTTTAAGATTAACAGCTTTTGGATATCTTAATCTAAATGTTGTTAAATATAATTGACCTATGGGATTTAAAGTGAATAAATATTCATTATCTACTTTTACTTCATCGAGAAATACTCTTAATTTCTCATCAAATTCTTCAATCTCAGAATAGCAAATATCTATCCCCTTTTCAAGTTCTGTAAATAAATGTGCATTTTTGCCAAGTAAATCATAATCTAATGAAACAGGCAATGGAGGAAAATCTATTATTTCATTAAATCTTTCATGTTTATAATATACAGGAATATCAAGTGCTTGTCCCATTAAAACTGCTATTGCTATTTGAGCTTTATATCCACCCGTTGCATCAATTGAACAATTCTTCGCTCCAAATTTACTGATATATTCACCAATCACTCTTACTAAATTTCTAAGACCAATAGTTTTAAATTTTTGTGGCTCTGCATCCTGAAGATAATCAATTACTTTTACTTCTATATTTTTCAGATTAAAGTCCTTTCTTTGACTATAATAATATTCTAAAACTTTGCCAGTATTTCTCCCTGATTCTGTATCTGATACAAGAAAAATTAAATTTTCTAAACTAAGCCATTTTTTAGTTTTAGCTGCTTCAATTGTATTAATTTCTGCTCCACAAATTCTTGAACTTGGATCAATTTTTAATAATTCATCAGCAATTAACTTAAGGTTCCCTTCTAAAAAATATTGCTTTATAAAATTCCAATTGTCAGGTTTGCTCTGTGTATTTTCTGAAAGATTTTTAAGATTACTTTCAAATAAACTTGTACCCACAGTACAAATAAGAGTATTTCTCATAACTTTTTACCTAGTAAATACGAAATAAAAATTTATTATACTTTATTTTTAAACTCTGCCTTCTGCAAAATCTTCTTATTAACTATTAATTTCACAAATATTTTTGAACCTTTTTCTAAACCTAATCCTTCTATTCTTATACCTGGTAATATTGTTAATTGATTGTAAAATTCACCTTCCAAAATTTTTATTTTAACAGGTTTTGATTTGTCGTCAACAATTTCAGCAGTAACAATATTTGAGGGTTTTTCTGTTCTTTTTTCTTCTTGCGCTACATTAATTTTTGATTCATTTTCATCATCTTTCAAAATTTTCACCCAGCCAAAAGCTCCATAAACATTATGATTTTTTTCATATTTTCTTGTAAAGGGGAACTCATTAATATTTAAGTGAGTATTTGTTGACCTGTGAAAGCCTATTCCAACTATTTTATAAAATTCAAATGCTTTTTGCTGAAGATTATTATCTAATAATAGAGGTAAGATTGTCATACCACTAAAACCAGTACCAAAACCTATCTTAAACTTATTATTTGTTTGGTATACTTTTTTCAAATAACTCACGTTTGAATTGTTATTATTACTAATAGAATCTACCCATTTACTTTCTATAAGTGACACAGCTTTTCCAAAATCATTTAAGGCATTAAAAACGACATTAATAATTTTTTCTTCATTAAATGAATTATCTTGAATAATGTCAATATCAAATAAATTTTTCAACTTCTGTTCTATTCCTATGAAATATTTTCTCCCGAAATCTGAATTTGGATTATTTAATTCTTGTTTAGCTTGTTCCAAAAATTCAATATCAAAAGCTACATCAAATTCCAACTCTGAATCTTTAGCAATTGATTCTGTATAGATTCTAAAGGGCTTGTGAGGTTGTCCTTTTTTTAATGCATAAACCTGAAGCTCAGTTATTTCACCATTTTTATGTGATTCTAGAGAAGACGAATCCGAAACGCTAATTATTTTAAGTAGATCATATTTTTGATCATTATAAATAATCTCTAAATTTCCATTCTTTTCTTTTTGAACACCACAAATAAATACCTTCTCTTCTAGTTCATCATCAGCTTCTTTTAGTAAATTTTTAATTTTCTTACTATCATTTTTTATAGTATTGGCTTTATTAATTAATTTATCTAAAAAATTTAATAAGAAAGCTTTCAGAGAATCATTTTTTAAAACTTTATACATTAATGCAGTTCTAATAACACCTTTCAAAGAACTACCTGGAATAAACAACTTATTTTCAGCATCTTTAATTCCCTCATTTAGTTCTCTTTGAAATGACCCTGAAATTCTATATAAAGATGCTCTCTTTATTAAATCTTGCTGGTTAATTCTAAAATATCTTTGAATTTCAATCGCAGAAATAGTTGGATTTTTTTCTAGCCAGTCAAAAAAATCTTCTTTTTTCTGTTCAGCAATAAAATCGAACAGCTTATCATAACTTATTCGATAATCGTTAATAAATTCTAATGGTGTTAATTTTTTACCGGTTCCAACATGAATAGGCGTTAATGTTTTCAATTTAACTTTCATTGTAACCTCACATTAGCTTGTATTCCTAAAAACAAGTAATTACTATAAACTTCTAATTCATTATTAATTTTAGCAGTAGAAACTAAACTACCGATCGGTCTTTTTTTCAACATAAAAGTTGAGCCTTCAACAAAACAATTAACTGGATTTTTTTCTTGAAAGCCGGTATTAAAATATTTCCCAAGCTTTCCAATTCTTGTAGTAATATCATAAAATAACATAGTGCTTTGATTCTGAATTGCCTCGATTTCATCATAATTAGGTTGATACAATGACAATGATACGAATGCATTAAACTGAGCAGGTATGTTCAATTTTAAGTTATCAATCTCAAAAGCAAAACTACCCTTACCTATAGTTCTATTCCCACCAATTCCAATATGTGATAATAGTCTGATTGGAGCTTCAATTAATTCTGGTATTTCTCCTTCAACTAAGAAAAATAAACCAAATTCATTGCCGAAATAATATTCACTTTCCCAATATAGCTGTCCGCTTCCTTCCGCTTTTAATGTTGAATTACTCATCCTATCTATAGAGTTATGAAGATTATGAACTAGTTTTAATCCTTCTAATGACTTGAAGCCATTTGCATCAATTATTTTTTTATCATGATTTTTCGCATCTTTTTCCATTTCTTTAGAATATACTTTAAACATCTGATATAATTCTATATCATCAATATTACCATTGATATAATCTTCAAAAATTCTTTTCTCTATATATCTTATCTTTTTAAATTTTTTTAGTATTGTCATCTCTTCAGGGTCATTTGCATTTATTATTTGCCCACCTAAAATTGGCTTAGGAAAGTAATAAGTAAATTTACTATTAGCATTTTGATTAATTTCAAAAGGAAAAGTTGATGATACTCTAAAAGGACATTTACCATCAAGATATAATTTTAGCAATTCCTTTAGTTTATCTTCACCATACAATAATTTGTATGCATAAATAATGTTACCCCATAAAGTATCAGAACGTAGAAATGTATGAAAATTAGTTTTAGGATATATTCTAATTATTTTCATTGTTGAAATCCAATTTTTTTGTTATAAAGTTTTTGTTTTTATTCCCAATGAATCATAAGATAAATCCTTACTTGTTTTATTTGGTTCATTTCCTTGAAAATCTTTTTTAAAGTTACCATCACCATTTTTGTAATCCTCTACACTTATGAAATAAGGTTCATAAAATTTGAATTCTACTTTACCACTTCCTCTACTACCGCCACCTCCAAGAGTGGAATCTTCCAAAAGACGAATGGCTTTTACAAGTTTTTCAAAATTGCTCTTTCCATTATCAGTATCCATAGAAAATACTTGAATGATAAACTCTACATCAAACTCAGAACCTTTATGAACTCTTTCCATAAATCTAGGATTTGCGGCTGAAGTCATTCTGTCAATTGTATTTTCTGCTTTATATTCTGTATAAAGAGTTTCAGAGTTAGTGTTCTCCCACATTGTGATTGTTTTTTGGTCGGGATATGCATCACGAACAATTAATCTTGTTGGTCCATTAGAACTATTTTCTGCACTGTCCCCAAATAAGGAAGTTATTATTGGATCGGTACTCGGGGGAAATTCACCCTTCTTTTTATCACTCTCTTTAACCACTCCCTCAGCAAATTCTAATAGCATACGCAATTTACCTTTTAGAGACGAGCCCGGGATGTAAGGATAATTGGTAACAGGGTCTTTAATAACAGGATTATCTACTCCACCAATTTCAAACTTATCTTTTGAACCGCCAATATGAAGTGGAGTTAAGGTTCTAAGTTTTCCTTTCAAAATAATATTTCCCAAAAATGAATTAGTATTTCCCATCTTTTTTCTCCTTTATAAATTTTTGTTCTGTTCGTAAAATTTGTGGTAGGCTACAAAACCTTCGATGATATCAAAAAAGAGCTCAAGCTTTTTATTAAAATCACCATTTTGACTAAGAACAGAATCAATAAGCTCAAACACATCTTTTCTAAAATCTTTTAAATCTGACTTACCTGTTTGTTTACTCTCAGCATAAAGTAACATAGCTTTTAGTTTTCTCAATCTTAATTCTACTTTCTCCCTTTCTTGTGGGTATGCTCTATAGTAAGTTCTCAAAGAAACTATTTCAGAAAAAAAGTTACGTAATTGGTTAGTAGTAAACTTTTGATAATAATTCTTGTCCTTTGAAGCATAATAATTTTCAATCTGTTGTGGAGTTGCATTTGCAAGGTCCATATTTACCTCCTTGTTTTATATAACACTACTGTTAATGGAAATTTAATTTTTTTGTATTCTTTTTCTTTATCCTTACTAAGCAATAATCTTAATGCAAGCTTATAAAGTAAATCCTCAACCTTCATCTTTCCTTTATTCTCTTGTTCAATAATGCTTGATGTAACTTTCCTTCGTGCAAACAAATAATGTAAAATTGCTTTAGCTTTTGATAGTTTTCTAAAATCTATTGCTCCTCGATTATTAAAAATATTACTTGTAATACTATAGATTGTATAAAGAAAACTTCGAGGAATAATTTTTTTACCTTCATCTGATTCAATAAAATCACTTAACTCATCTGCAAGAACTATAAATTCAGAAAATTCATCCCATGTTAATTGAATGTCAAAAATTCCTACTTTATTTTTTTCAATTGTCGGAATAGTATCTTTAGCTAATTTCTCTTGCTCCCCTGCAAGTAGCGCAGATTGTGAGATAGGAAAATTAGCTTTTGTAAAAATAATCCCAGCAGATACAGATAGGTTATCATTATTACAAACAAAGCGACGGAATTCTTTTCGCAATTTTTCTGCGAATTTTATAATTTTATACCAATTACCAACTACAAAAACATCATCACCCCCTGAATATGCAATATAAATATCATATTCTTTTGCTAACTCATTAATGTACCCTGTAAAAAACCAATTTAATTCTCTTGATAAAAATGCAACTCTTGAAGGGGTATATTTTTTTTCACTATCAATAAGCTCTCTTAAGCCGAAAGCAAAAACAGCTCCTAGATTATCAACATCCATACGCATAATCCCAAGTAAAGGATAATTTTTAGAGTGCATTTCGGCTAATTCTTCAAAACTAATTATTTGACCGTTATTACGTGTAGGAACATTGTTCCCTAAAAAACGGAATTCTTTACTAACATTCTTAAATATTTCTCTTTCAAAATCTTTCATGAAATTCGTATTATTAATAGAAATTATTCTAAACAAATTTTTATTCTGTGCTAAGGATATTACATATTCAATACTTTCAGTATCCTTGCATAAGAATACAAAACACTCATATTCCGGGAAACTTATTAATAACACATTATTATTTTCATTAAATTTTTGTACATCACCTCCAAATAATAAATATTTAGTTTTAGGTAAAAATTCGCCGATTCTTTTTTCTTCATTTGATACTATATTTTCAATATTTCTGTATTCTTTTGCAGTCCTTTGATTTTGAAATAATAAGTTTAATGTATTTCTAAATTTCTGTTTCTTTGCCTCATTCAATTTAGAATCTAGTTCATGATATATGTTTCTAAAATCATTAATAAATTCTTGGCCACTACATTCAATAAATTCTAAAACCAACGATATTTGTGATGAATACCTATTTAATAGTTTATTATTAATTTCCGAATTTAATCTGTTGATTAATTCACGTGTAATTTTGTTATTTGGAGATAATATTAAAAAATGGCCTCCGCCATTATAGATTAAATTAGCTTCAAATAAATTTAGTTTATCAATAAAATAATTAGACAAAACCTCTGTCAATAGTTGTATTGTAAACGACCTGCCCCTCAATCTTTTTGCTATATCAGTCATCTCACGTATACCATTGTAAATATAGTTCTGAATTCCGGCTATATCCCCTTTTATTAATAAGCATTCTTTGTTTTCCTCACCTTCCTCATAACAAACACTTAAAGCCGCGGTAATTCGTGAATGGTCAAAAAGTGAGATGTCGGGGTGAGATAAATACCCAGCGGATAAAACTCGGCTAGTATATTTTTCTAACAGTTTATAAAAAGTTCTTCTGAACGATAAAAAATTATTTTCGCTTCTTAATTTATCTATCTCAACTATAAAATCATTGAGTAGAGTGATATGATTGTGAATATATGTGACATCATCATGAATGTAATCTTGAAGTTTTTTATTTGAGTTAAATGGAAAATTTTCTTCTTTATCTAGACTTAATTTTTTAGGATAGTAATACCAATAATTTTCAGATTTGCTTTTTATATTAGGGTAATGAAGATCTACTCTATTTGTTATACATTCTAGGTATCTACGGGGTGATTTATCTTCACTATCTTCTCTTTCCTCTGCGGCAATGATATCAGCTTTCCATATTTTACCCCTTCTTCGATTTGCAGCATTTATAATTTCTTCAATATCTTCTGATAAACAATTAATTTTACCAAGATATTGTCTGATAAATTCTTCACCTAATTTTTCGTGATGTTCTCCAGCTTTAATTTCTTGTGAACGCCAGATTAGTTTCCCAATATCATGAAGAAGTGCACCCAAATAATTTATATCCCTATTTGTCAGTTGTGCCATTTGAGCCTCCTTATAACTTTAACTCCATTATCATGCATTAGTGCCCCGAGGATTAGTGTTTTTTCTTCAGGTGTCATATTTAATTCCTGATTTATTTTCTGATTCTAATTTATTCCCTCTTCTGTATAATTAAAACTTCAGAAATATTTCCAAAATATTTTTAATTCTTGTCCCCCTTCTTTAAGATTCTCCAAAACCTTTTGTTAGTTCTTGATAGTTCTCTATGATTTCATTTACTACTTCCCGAGCTTCTGCTTCATTTAATTCTTCGCTTGCTATTGCTACTGCTTCTTTCAAATATTTTTGTCTCTTCTTTTTATTTTTTTCTTTCAAAGATCCTATTGCTAATGCAGTAAGATTAAATGCCCATGTTATTAAATGTTCTTCTATCTCTGTGCATTTATCTTTCCCTTCTAATAAATCCATAAATCTATCCCTTGGTAAACCATATGCATCTAATGCTGGTCCTGCAAAAACCAGTACTGCTAATGAATCTTCCGGTAAAAATGGGAAGTTACTTGATAATAATCTTATTGTTTTTTCTAAATTTTGGTCTATATCCTCATCATCTGGCAAATCGTAATTGTAATAATCAAATTCTATTGAGCTAAACCATTCTGTTTTAGCTGCCTGACTTAGATTTTTTAATTTCATTTTTTCTGGAAGTATATTATCAATAAAATAGTCTAGAATATTATTAAATACGATTTCCATCTCTGTATCATCTACAAATTCATCTCGATTTGCGTATACTCTATATTTTTCAAGATGAATCTTCAGAAACAGGTTAAAGTCTTCTCTAAGTTCTTCTATCTTTAACATTTTTAGTCCTTTTTAGTTATTAGCTATAACCTCTGCCATACCAAAACCCATACTGTTTTTCTCTCCAAATCCACATTCATACCCAACTTTTATTAGTTCTTTATCACCACTGATATTAAATGGACAATATATGCCTACAATTTCTATGGGTTTATTGATGTCTTTTAATATAGATACTTTTTTGGATAATCTTTTTTTATTCTTAAGTGCATGATTAATATAATTTTCATCCCAGGTTAATTTTATTCCTTTGCCGCTATATTCTTTGTTGTAAATGATTGAATACTTATTTATTAAATTCTGTTTTAACACTCTGTTAATTTCATTTAAGTCATCATCATATCTGTAATAATATGTCGATAACTTTCCATTTACTATTTTCATTGTAGACAGGACGGTTGACGTCATCATCTTGAATTTCATCTCTTCATTAAATTCAGGTTCAGGTAATATTTCTGCCTGTCGAATGTTAAATCTTGTAAATATGTTTTCTGCCATTATTTCAATTGCCTGATTTTCAAAAGTTCCTATTACAAAATTTTTTATAAATTCATCAACAAGCGGTGATGTTACATACAAATAAGCAATAGGAGATTTTAGTATAAATGAATTCCCATCGAGTACTGCATTATCAAATTGAAGTGAAAATGTAAACAGTTTATAGGATTTATTTTTTATAATAAATCCTTTATGATGCAAAAATGCAGAGAACTCGGGGGAGCCAAATCTTAGCAACTTATAAATAGCAGAGGATAAACTGTAATTATAATTAATTGCAACCCTCGCTGAATGCACAGAATAAAGTTTTAGTTTTATTCTCACAATTGCCGCTGCAATTTTTTATCTGTATTAGTAAAATTTTTTAGCAATATAAATATAGTTATTTAACAAAAGCAATAATTTTTTTCTTTATTTATTCATTTATAAATAGAATATTTCTTAAAAGTATTCTCTAAATCTTACAAACGAAAATTTTGATAACTTTCCTTCTGCTGTTTCTACAACATCTCTTCTTGTTGTAGATGCAATTGCTTTTATCCCTTTTTCTCTTAATTTGTTTACTAAAACATAAGTAAATGTTAATTCACCCATTATGTGCACAGCATTTTCATAGTCAGAAGTTTTCTTAATTTTTTCTTCGATTTTTTCTAAATATTCATTTGCTATGTTATGAATAAATTCCAAACCTTCTTCAGGAGGAATTAAAGGAAAAGCTATATCAACAATTTCTCCATATTTAGTTTTGGCAGTAGAGATTTGATTTTCCTGCCATGTATTCAAAGGATGATTTGATAAATTTATTAGCATTTTATTTACCTGAATTGTTTATATTTTTAGCAGCAAATATACTTGATGCAATTCCATTTGCACTCATGAATGTTTTGTGATATTCCATATCCAATCCAACAGGCAAATCTGAATATGATTTAAAGTTTCCAGCAATTAGTCCAGTATCTTTGATTAAATGAGCAGCTATTCCAGCCCACAATGCTGCAATTGTCATATGCTTATTCTTCTCAATAAATTCTTTTATTTTATCCCAAGATTCATGATGATTTTCCGGCAAATATTCGATTACATTATTTATAATTTTATAACTCAATCTAAGAAGAAATTCAAAAGTAAATCCCGAAATAATTGAATGGAACCAGATACTTCTGTGAAAACCTAATCCACCAATTTTAATATCAAGGTCAGGTATTCCTCCTTCAAAATCGCTGCCGCCTGCTGCAATTGAAAAAATTATTATTCCCATAACAATTGAAATAAGTACTTCAACTTTTTCTTCTTTTGACAAACTTCTAAATAATTCTGCTTTTTCTTTAATAACCGTAGGCAGATTGTTAATGAAATTTTTTACCTTAATAAAATCTTCTTCAGCTGCATTTCTGATACCCACTTGTTTATAATAATTAATTTTTTCTTTTGAAAATTCTGTAACAGCATTTACAATATCTTTTTTGTTTTTATAAGTATCAATTGCAGAATCTTTAATTAAAGCGAAAAAAATTCTCAATAAATCTTTTTCTTTCATAGAATTGAGTGAATATTTCAATTCCTCATACAATTGAATGAACAGTGGATTTTTTTCTAAAGCAAGAACTTTTTCCATTTTGCCCCCAAGATTTTAATTGGCTTTATTCAATAAAATTTGTTTCTGTTTAGCATTTTTCTTTTGAATAAACAATATTAAAACAGAAAGTGCATTTGACATTGTCAAACCCAGTATACCACCAGTAACAGCATCCCCAAATCCAAGGAACGAAACAAGAAATCCTGTTGCAATTAAATCTAAAAGAAAATATCTGCCATAGTAAAAGAACCCAAATATATTTCTAAAGAATGAATAAAATGCATCTATTGCATAGAGTAAAAAATTATTTCTCTTTTTTGGATAATAAATATTCTCGATGAAGTATTTTAATTCCAAATACCAGAAAAAAACTGTAAGAAAAACCATTGATATTCCAAGAAGTACTATTGGTGCCATTGCTTCACTCTTTGTTAATTTATAAGAGTGCGGTTTATTGTGTTTTTCAAAAACTGCTTTAGATTTTTAAAAAGGGATTATGTTTAAATAAAATCAATGAGGATAATTTATAGAACACAGATTTGGCAGATTCACACAGATGAAGTAATAATTAGTTATTCTTGTAAGTCGATTCGTTGAATAGACATATCTAATAATAACTTTCACTACTTTTAGGTCAATTCTAAAAATCAAAGATGCTAAATATTTTCTTTTGAAAGCTACTTTTCCAATTTTTTCTCTAAGGCATCAAGATTTTCTTTTAAAACAGAAATTGTCTTGCGTGCATGTTGTTTAAGCTTTGGTTCGGTCTCTTGGAACTTCTCCTTTAATACAAAATATGTGTATTCAAGTTTGTCAAATAAATCAGGTTCTTCAGGATTATAGTCTTTCTGTTTTGCCATTTCTTCTCTGTACCCTCTTTTTAATTCTTGATAAAATATTGATAGAAGTCCCACAGTATTACCCTCTTTATAAGCTTTTAAGTTAATATAATTTTCTCATTATGTAATTCAACAGGAAAAAGCCAATGATAATAAGTATTGCATAAATAAAAAATTTGAAAATTGTAATGCTTCCAATAAAAAGAAGCATTATAATAAAAATTAATGTTCCAACTAAAGATGCACTGCTTATTGGTGATTTCATAAATACCCTCAAGTATATGATTGATTAATTAGCACACAAATAAACAAAGCTTTATTTGAAATAAATAATCAAAAAACTCGCTGTAGCTTTTGTATAAATGCTGCAGCGAGTTTGATGTCGATCGATTTTTTGTTAAGCTAACGAACCGATTAAATCTTTTGTAAAGATCAGCAATTCTGGCAGAGGAGAACATTTCAGTTTGCTTCGCCTTCAACAATTTCGCGCCCTCCGGTTATATAACCCCAAATGAGATTACTACAACAGTAAAAGACCTTTTCATACAGAACACTTTCGTCAACTATGCTCGATTCGTCAGGTAAATCAGTTGAAAGCCCGACTTTCTTATAGTTCTCTTTTGAGATATCTTTAACAATGTCCTTAAATAGTATGTGAGGGACAGCAAAAAATCTGTATCGATGGGTCTTCTCATCATAAACCACTGAAATTTCTTCAAAAATGTTCAATTTTGCCAAGAATTGCAGCACTAAGTCGATGAATATTTTTTGTTGTGGACCGAGTTGTTCCATAATTTACTTATAGTTTTTTATGTTCAATACTTTTTTAGTAAGGTAATGAATTCTTTATAGATATGAGTCCCTTTCGCGGGAGTTTTCAAATTTTCTAGATAAGTCTCAATCCTTCTTTAGCAAGGTAGATAAACATTGGGGTTACAATTGTACATTTGTAAACTCTTTCTTCCATATTCCCCTCTTTTTCCTATTTAATTAGAGTTTGTTTAAAAAATTATTTCAAATATTTATACTAATAACTTGCAATTGATTTTAATTTATATGTATAGAAGAAAATTCTTTAACTAGTAGTGCGGCTATGTTATTTTTTTTAGGTGTGTAAGTAAAAGTCTTGCAAGATAAAATTTGGTGTGGTTAGCTGAAAGGTTATTCATCGACAATAAGATTAAACAATCCATAATCCCTCAGTATTTAATTACCACTGTAAAAATAAATCATATAATATTTTATGTAAAGAAAATTTTAGTATGTTAAAAAATTTTTTTGCTTAAATTATCTATTGAGAGTATAAAATATCTCATTTATAATAAATAACATCTCCCTCTTTTAATTTCGAACCGCCGCTGTTTGATGTTCTTATTACTATTGCAGCTTTATATAATGAATTATTTGGCTGGATTGCTGAAGGATAATTAATTGCAAGAAAATTGGGCAGAGAATTTATAATTTCAGTAATGCTTGAAATCATTGAGTAAATTACTATTGGTGCTCTCCCATCATAAATTACACCATTTCCTTCATCCTTAAGTAGTTGAATATTATTGCGTAAAAATTCTGGCATTTGTGAAAATTCATCTATCAATAAATTTCCATTTAAAGATATTGTAATAACTTTGTGCTTACCAAATTCAGAACCTACTTCGCTCTTTTCCAAAACTATACTACGCTTAACAAAGGGCGATTTAATTATATTCTTAACTGAATCATCAAATAATTCTTTAACTATATCAAATAAATCTTTTGATGTTTCGGGATAAATAAATTTTCTTATAACAGGTAACTCTTCCTGAATTACTTTTTGTTTAATCTCAATTCCCTCGACTCTTTTTAGAACATATCTGTTATTAAATTTTTCTAAATCACCTGTAAAGCAATATTCATTCGAAATGTTTTTCTCTGTCAATAAAGAAATTACAGAAAGAATTAGAGGAAGCAAGTAGGACTTTCCTTCAATTTCATATTTGTTGACAGAATTATAATAATTTTTAATGCCGCATTTTATTTCATTTAAATCCCATTCGAGTATTTTTATAAAAGGATATTCTTTCTTAAGATATAAATCAAAAAAGTCAGTGATAATCTCTTTGATGTTATTTGTCCATTCTTCATTTACATTAATATCATCATAATTTCTGTAGGCAGTCTTTAATTTTAGAACTTTTCCCCGATTATTATTCTGATTAACTAAAGGCAGGAATGTCTCGCCAGGAATATTTGTTATAAAAGCTTCATAGTATTTTTCTATAAGTTTTTTCTCTTCTTCAAAATGTATTCTTTCATCAAGATTATTTTCATTCTTCCTAATTTCTTCTTCGCAAAGTTTAACAGCAGTATTAAATCTTCCTTCACTTATCAATTCTTTGATTTTATTTACCATAGTTAACCATGAAATAAGCAGAAAGTGATTTACCTTCTAACTCAATTTCAAATCTATAGACAGCTTCTTCGTTAAATTTCTTGTTAATTAAAATTGGTATGCGTTGAGTTTCTATCACTAAGTTTTCTTTTTTAAAGAATGTCTCTTCATTTTCAAAGATTTCTATTCTATCAATATTTTTATACTTATCAGTTACAATTATTAAATAATGCCAATCATCAACAAAAGAAATTCTGATTACTAAATTCGGAATATTCAAAGGCAATTCTGTTTTATAAATTGCATCTCTTTCCTTTCTCCAGAATTCAATATTTTTTTCTTCTGCAGAAAAATCTGATGCTGCTAATCTTATTCTTTCTTCTGTAAATTCTTTTTCAATGACAGGCAGATTGATAATTATCAGGTTTTCAGAATCAATTTCTTCTGAAGCTGTTTCTTCATAAATATTAACAGCTTCATAACGAACTGGTTCAAGCGATTCTAAAAGTTCGTTTATTAATATCTGTTGTGTTTCGTCATAACTGTAATTTTTTATCTTCAGAGATTCTTTAATTTCTTGAAGTGTTTTATCTTCCACTTTACCAGAATAAATTTTAAACCACCTTGCTGCAATCGGCCCATCAGTTATTCTCAACACAAACCTTTCCCGATGAAAAACTTCGCTTGCTATTGCATCATTCCTAAGAGTTACATCATTTTCATCAGCAAGATATTTTATTGGAGTAATAATTGAAGCTCGCACTACTGTATCAGGAGACTTTTTTTCCCTTGATGAGAAAACTTCTGTAATAACAAACTCCAGTCCCTTAGTGGGATACTTCCAGATCTGTCCGGGTTCCAAAAATTCAGGTGGATTAAGCATGTATTCTATGTATTTATATTCATCTTGCATTTTATATACCTGTTTTTATTCATTGGTTAAATTAAATTCTTTAGCAATTGAATTCATTAAATATTCTATTGCATTATAGAATTCCTTGCTGTCTGAATCAAAGTATCTTTGGAAATCCAGAATAAGTATTGTATTGTCAATATAATTTTTGACTGTTTGTATAGAGATTTTTTTATTGAACTTTTGCATAATATAATTTCTTATTTCATCATAAGTAAAATCAGCTTTGTAATAAAGGAAAAAGCAAATTTTATGGAGTTCGACTTTTTTCTCATTTTGCAAAAAATATTTTAATCTTGCATTACAGTTTTCTAAGAATGCATCATAATCAAATGGTTCAGTTTTTTTATCCTGAATTAATAAATGTTCTTCAGAAATTATATTATCATGTTCCTCATTTTCTTCTGTACTATCTAAAGCAACTGATGTGCGTGATGTTATATCACTGTTGTTCAAAAGTATATCCATTATATCAGAGATGGACAAATAGTAATTTTCTAAATTTTCAAGTATCTCATAGACCGCTTTACAAACTTCCCCGCCATTAACTCTTCCAATTGAGCTTGAACTATTTTGTCGAAGTATAAATAATTTTCTAACTTCTACATAACCATCGTACAGTTTTTTCTCTACATTGTTATTAACAGAAAAATAATCAGTATCATACTTGTTTATTTTTATTACTTTATTCTCATCAACTAATGAATTTAGTGAATTTATTACAGCAGTTCTTAGATTTTTTGATTCTTCAGATAAAATAGATTTAGTTAATATTCTATGACTAGATTTAATAATCGAATAAATGTAAGAGATAATCATTTTGTTATTGTCTTCGGTTTCAGCAGATTTCTCTTGCCAGAATTTATTATTATCAAATGATTCGTATAAGCTTTGAATTACTTGTTGTTTTAAATCTTTTATTAACTCTTCATCAATAATACCCTTATCTCTAAGCCAAACACTGACCATTTTAGTTATTTGAATATCAAATTCTTTAATATCACTATATGCAGCATTATTTGAAATAATTTTTCGAATAATTTGGTGAATTAGATTTTTTTCATCCATAATAATTATCAATAATTTCTTTTAATTTATTTTTTAGAGATGGTGAAAGTTCGGTTAGTCTTTTATTTATCAAGGAAATTTTTGCATTCCACTTGAAGTGAATTAAAAAGAAAGTTGTCTTTCTTAAATTCTCAGGAGGCACTTTTGCAATTAACACTGTAGGCTTTGGTTTATGAACTTTTGATGTTCCTGGTGCAACTTCCGCAGTGCCGTAATAATTTTTAATTTGTTTGTTGTCTACAATTAAAACGGGTCTAAATACATTTTTAAAATTTCTCTCTTCGCTTCCAAAACTAACATGTCTATCGTGCATTGACCAAACAGAACCGAAATCCATTCCTTCTATTTCTGGATAAAAATTTTCATCTCTTTTAATGTAGCGGTCTATTAGTCTAATATCTCTTAGTTTAACATTTTTACTCATGTTCAATTTTTTCTTCAAATATTCTATCGATAACATAGTAAATGATTTAAAATTTATTTCAAAAATAAGTTGTGAAAATAAAATTTCATAATAAGAAAATATATTTATTAAATTTTTTGTTCGTAAAGCTTATTTTTAGTTAAGATCTCATCGTTATCTAACATTAAACTAAAGAAATAAAGTATAAGTAATTCTTTTTTAAAGAAAATTCATATCAAGGAGTAATAATAAACTCGTCATAAATTCGATATAAATTCGTCTCACATACGCTTCACATACGCTTCAGAGACGCTTTATTTTCGTCTATTTCTCGTCTATTCCTCATCTGTAATATATC